>NZ_WKEE01000007.1:0-126133 GCF_021605635.1 Stenotrophomonas sp. PA-6-5C | reverse complement strand
GTGCGGGAGGGGGACAGCGGGGTTCCAAGCTTGGCCATGGCGGGGTTCCAGCAGCAATGTGAAGGCGGGTGGGCATTCTATCCGGTCCGGCCGAATCGCCTGAGGACACCCGCCCGACGAACGGCAGCCCGAATGTGATATCAATTTGATATCTTCATTTCGAATCCTCAAGGACGTACCGCCATGAAAGAGAAGTCGCTGTCCTCCCTCAACGGCCTGGGCGCGCTCGCCGGGTCCCTGGTCGTGGCCCTCGTCGGCGGCGCCCTGTTCGTGGCCGGGGTCGCGGCGAAGGCCAGCACCGGCTCGCCCAACGTGCTGCTGATCCTGGCCGGCCTGCTGATCGCCGCGCTGGCCCTTGTCGCGCTGGCCGGCCTGTACACCGTGCAGCCCAACCAGGCGGCGGTGGTCAGCCTGTTCGGCAAGTACGTAGGCACCGTCAAGGACAACGGCCTGCGCTGGAACAATCCCTTCTTCAGCAAGCGACGCGTGAGCCAGCGCGTGCGCAATTTCGAGAGCGGCAAGCTGAAGGTCAACGAGCTGGACGGCAGCCCGATCGAGATCGCCGCGGTGATCGTCTGGCAGGTGGTCGACGCCTCCGAAGCGGTCTACAACGTGGACGACTACGAGAGCTTCGTGCACATCCAGTCCGAATCGGCGCTGCGCGCGATGGCCACCAGCTATCCCTACGACCAGCACGAGGATGGCCAGCTGGCACTGCGCAGCCACGCCAGCGAGATCTCCCAGCACCTGAAGAACGAACTGGCCGAGCGCCTCGCCGATGCCGGCGTGCAGGTGATCGATGCGCGCATCAGCCACCTCGCCTACGCCGCTGAAATCGCCCAGGCGATGCTGCAGCGGCAGCAGGCCAATGCGGTGATCGCTGCACGCACGCGCATCGTCGCCGGTGCGGTCGGCATGGTCGAGATGGCACTGGCCGAACTGCAGAAGAACGGCGTGGTGCAACTGGATGAGGAGCGCAAGGCGCACATGGTCAGCAACCTGTTGACCGTGCTGTGCTCGGACCGCGGCACGCAGCCGGTCGTCAACACCGGCTCGCTGTACTGAGCCACCCTCGCAACGGGGCGCCCCACCGCCCCGCCAGGAGTCTGCATGAGCGAGAAAAAAGCCTATCCGCTGCGCATCAACGCCGAGGTCCTGGCGGCCGCACAGCGCTGGGCGGACGATGAACTGCGCAGCCTCAACGCGCAGATCGAATACGTGCTGCGCGACGCACTGCGCAAGGCAGGACGCCTGCCGAAACCCAAGCCATCGCCGGAGGACAAGGAATGAGCAAGCGCTGGAGCTACCTGACCGTCGAGGTCAAGACCACCATGATGGGCCTGCAGAAAGCCGATGACATCCAGGCCGAACTCAGCCGCCAGGGCCAGCTGGGCTGGGAACTGGTCAACATCATCATCCCGGCGCCGATGCGCCCGGCCCTGCTGGTCTTCAAGAAGGAGCTGTGACCATGAGCGCACGCCGTTCGTTGCTTGTTGTTTCCCTCGCCCTGTTGTCCGCCAGTGCAGCCGCGGGTGAACCGCAGCAGGTTGCAGCACGCCTGCTCGATCACCTGCAGGCCGGGCGGATCGCCGACGCCGAAGCCATGCTGACCCCACAGATGGCCGCGGCCGTGCCTGCCGACAAGCTGCAGGGCCTGTGGCAATCGCTGGGTGAACTGAAGCAGCGCGGGCCGGCGCACAGCAGCGAGCAGCAGGGCCTGCACCTGGTCGACGTCCCCCTGCAGTTCGCCAGTGGCGCGGTGATCGCGCAGGTGGCGGTAAACGCGCAGGACAAAGTGGCGGGGCTGCTGCTACGCCCGGCCCCGGCCGCAAAGGCACCGCCACCGCCGTCCGACGCGAACTACAGCGAAGCCGATTTCAGCGTACCGCAGGCGCGCGGCGCACTGCCCGGCACGCTGTCCCTGCCCAAGGGCAAAGGACCGTTCCCGGCCGTAGTGCTGGTGCATGGTTCTGGCCCGCAGGATCGCGACGAAACCATCGGCGGCAACCGCCCGTTCCTGGACATCGCGCGCGGCCTGGCCGCACACGGCATCGCAGTGCTGCGCTACGACAAGCGCACCCATGCCCGCCCGCAGGATTTCCAGAGCGGCAGCTTCAACGTTGATGACGAGACAACTGACGACGCCGTCGCCGCGCTGAGCGCGTTGGCTGCGGACCCACGCATCGACGGCAAGCGGATCTTCGTGCTCGGCCACAGCCAGGGCGGCATGCTCGCCCCGCGCATCGCCAGCCGCTGGCCACAGGCGCGCGGTGCGATCCTGTGGGCCGCACCGGCACGCACGTTGCTTGAACTGCTGCCCGAGCAGAACCGCTATCTGCTGTCGCTGGACGGCTCGATCAGTGCGCCTGAGCAGGCGTTCCTGGACAAGCTGGCGGCGCAGATCGCCGCCGCCCGCAGCGACACGCCTGCAGCCGCCAGCGAACTGCCACTGGGCGTGCCGCAGACGTTCTGGAAAAGCATCGAAGCGGTGAACGCACGTGGCGATGCGGTGGCGCTGAAAAAACCACTGCTGATGCTGCACGGCGGCCGCGACTTCCAGGTACCGGAAACGGATTGGGCACTGTGGAAAACAGCCTTGGCCGAGCGCACGGACGTGAAATGGAAGGTCTATCCCGCTCTCAACCACATCGGCATCGCCGGCAGCGGCTCCAGTTCATTGAAGGAATACGCGCAGCCGGGCCACGTCGATGGGCAGCTGATCGATGACGTCGCGCGTTGGGTGGAGTCGCAACGATGAGCGGCAGTGATGCACGTCCGTTCGACGTCGCCGAAAGCTCCTCGCTGCGGGTGCTGTGGGTGCTGCTGCCACTGCTGGCGGTACTGGGCGTCGGCATCTGGTCGCAGCTGCACGACAGCCGCACCGACGCTCCCTGGATGGAGGTCACGCTGTCGCCCCCGTTTTTCCTGATGGGTGGCAGCGCGGCATGGAGCCTGGCGGTGATCGTGCTGATGGGCGTCGGCCTGGGCTGGGCGTTTTTCCGCCGCCGGGTGGAGCTGGCAGATAACGTACTGGACGTGCGTTCGACGCTGTACCGCCGCCGCACCCCGGTGGCCGACCTGCTGCTGGACCAGGCCGAGGTGGTCGACCTCGGCCGTGATCGCCGCTACGGCATCCGCTTCAAGACCAACGGCTACAGCATGCCCGGCTTCTACTCCGGGCACTTCCGCCTGCAGGGCGGCGGCAAGGGCTTTGCCCTGGTCACCGACCGCGCACGCACGCTGGTGATTCCGGTGCGCGGCGGCAGCACCCTGCTGCTCAGCCTGGAGCGCCCGCAGGCGCTGCTGGAGGCGCTGCGCAAGGTGGCCGCCACGGCGCCACGGCAGTAAGCTGGATCGATGCACCGCACCACTCCGCTGTTGATCAATACCGAGGCCGTTGAATTGTGGCCGGCCGCACTGCTGCGCGCGCGCAGCAATCTCGACGCGCGCCTGCTGGCGCGCGCGCAATGGGTACTGCGGCGCAAGCAGGATGGCCGCTACCTGGCGGCGGTACTGGCGCACGGCGTGCACTCGCTGGTGCCGCGCCTGCCGCGCGAACCGGGCGTGGAGGAAGCGCTGGCGTTGCTGGATGGGGCGCGGTCACGGCCGTTTGGCGCTGCACTGGACGAGCAGTGGCTGCCACTGGCCGGCCTGCAGCAGCGCCTGCAACAGTTGGGCCTGGATGCGCAGCGCTATGCGCAGGACAGTGGGCTGGCGCTGGAGGCCGAGCCCTGCCTGCTGCACTTCGCCGGACGTGATCGCTTCGCGCGCCCGTTGTGGCTGCGTCGCGGCGCAGCGCAGGGCTGGCGGCGGATGCGCTTGCACGCTGCGCGGGACGGCATTGCACTGGACGCGATCTCCGGCTTCCGCAGCCATGCGTATCAGCTCGGCATTTTCGAGCGCAAGCTGGCGCGCGGGCAGAGCGTGCCGCAGATCCTGCAGGTCAATGCCGCGCCCGGTTTCAGCGAACACCACAGTGGTCACGCACTGGATATCGGCACACCGGGGGACGCGCCGGCAGAAGAGACCTTCGAGGCGACGGCCGCGTTTGCGTGGCTGCAGGCCAATGCGGGAACGCACGGGTTCCATCTGAGCTATCCGCGCGACAACCCGCATGGGATCGTCTACGAGCCGTGGCACTGGTGCTGGAAACCGGCCAACGGCTGAGCCCCTCGTGGCGAAGGCTTGACTGCGATCCCGGCCACGGACAGTTTCCGCGTGCGTTCGCCACGGAATGGAACAAGAGAGCAAAAGGCAGAAGCGGGTCGCTGCGCTTGAAGCCGGGCATGGGCCGGCGCTACCGATGCGTGGGCGCTGCGGTCAGCGTCTCAACGCGTTGATACCCAGCAGTACCCATCCGGCCATCAGCGTGGTGCCGCCTACCGGCGCCAGCCGCGTCGGCCACTGCCACAGCGCACCGCCCAGCAGGCTGCCGGAGAACAACAGCACGCCCAACAGCAACACGTACAACGCCAGATGCGCGATCGCGCCCTGCGCGCGCGGGCCGAGGGCGGCCAGTACCGCTCCGTGGGCAAAGGCGTACAACGCCGCCATGTTCAGGTGCTGCTGCGCCAGCGGATCGGACACGCCATGCGCGGCATAGGCGGACAGACCGATCGAGGCGGCCGCCAGCAGCGCGCCCAGGCAGGCCAGCAACGACGGTTTACGCGCGCGTCGTTCGGAATTGAACATGACAGCTCCTTGCGCAATGCCCGACACCGGGCTCGGGATGAAAAAAAACGCGCCGCAGGAAGCGGCGCGTTTTCGTGTCCAACACTACATGGGTCAGCCGAGGCTTACTTGACGGCCCAGTAGATGTCGTACGTGGCTTCCGGGGTGAACGACTTGTCCACGCCGTCCTTCCAGGTTTCGTACGGACGGTCGATGACTTCGTTGCCCGAGGTCACGGCCCAGGCGCGCAGGGCGCTGCGGGCAACGTCCAGACCTGCCATGTGGCCGGTGTAGGCCGCGTGCGCCGAGCGGTGCGGAGCAACGCGGACGTACTTGACCGGAGCGCCACCGTCGATCTTGACGGTCAGCTGTTCGGCCGGCACGCCTTCGGCACCCTTCTTCTTCACCGGCTGGGCGATGTCGAAGGCGTACTTCTCAGCACCGAAATCGGTGGTGATGATACGCAGCGGGCCAGCGGCTTCCAGGCCATTGGCCTCGATCACGCGCTTGATCCACTCCTGGTTGTCCTTGATGGACTTGGTGATGGAGTCCTGGCCACGATCGACGTTGCCGGCGGTGACGACCAGCAGGTCCTCGGCCGGGACATCGACGATACCCAGATCGGTCAGCGGAGCTTCGGAAGTGCGGTAGTCGACATTCGGCACGGTGGCCAGCATGTTCGCCATGCGCGACAGACCCATCTTGATGTCGTCGCCGATCTGGCGGCTGACATACAGGCCTGCGTAGCGGCCGAACAGGTCGAAGCCGTACTTCACCGAGTAGTCCTGGGTGATCTTGACGTTGCGACCGCCCTTGCCGGTCGGCTCCAGGGTGAAGGTGGTGACCTTGTCGTGACCCTTGGAGGCATCGTCGACGGCGATCACAACACGCTTGTTCTCTTCGGCTTCGGTCACCTTCCAGGAACCGGTGCCCAGGTCCTTGGAGGTGAAGTCGAGAGTGGCACCGACGCCGGAGGCCGGGCCGGACAGCTTCAGTTCAACGGCGGGATCGCGCAGTACCAGCGGGTTCCAGTCCTTGAAGCGGCGCAGACTGCTGACCGTGTCGTACACGATCGTCATCTTGCGGTTGGTCTCGATGCTTTCGGTGATGTGACGCTCGCCCGGCAGACAGACGCCAATGATGACGAACAGGCCAGCCACGATCCCCAAGGCGATCAGGAACTCGATAATACGGGTCATTCAGAGAGTCTCCGGGGCCGATCCCACGGCCGGGTTGATTGAAGCGAAGCGCCAATCCTAGCAGGCTTCGCGGGCATTGGTTATCGGGATTGGCGCACCGGTTTCCGTGCCGGCGGCGCATTTGTATGCACAAAGAATTCGAAGGGTAACGCATCCGCGTACCCGGCAAGTAGGGGGCAAACAGGCGTCAACCCTGAATCCGCCCCCGGACTGCATGCCAAGTCTTTGTCGCTAAAGGATTTTCCTCACACCAACTGGAGTTCAAACGCTTTCAGGACCGCACGCGTACGGTCACGTACGCCCAGTTTGGAGAGGATGTTGGACACATGGTTCTTGATCGTGCCCTCGGCGACCCCCAGCGAATTGGCGATCTCCTTGTTGGAGAAACCGCTGGCCATCAGCCGCAGGATCTCGGTCTCACGGTCGGTCAGCGGGTCGGGGCGGTCCAGACTGACGAAGTCGTTGCGCATGTGCTCCAGCCCGGACAGCAGGCGCTGGGTCACCGCCGGCTGCACCAGCGAACCGCCATCGGCCACCGTGCGGATCGCGCCGACCAGCTGCGCCAGGGTGACATCCTTGAGCAGGTAGCCCTTGGCACCGGCCTTGAGCCCGGCCAGCACCAGCTGGTCATCGTCGAAGGTGGTCAGGATGATGGTCGGCGGCAGCTGTTCCTGCCGTGACAGCACCTGCAGCGCCTCCAGCCCGGACATCACCGGCATGCGCATGTCCATCAGGACCACGTCCGGACGGATCTGCGGGATCAGCTCGACCGCCTGGCGGCCGTCGGCGGCCTCGGCCACCACTTCGATGCCGTCGTCGAGCGCCAGCAGCGAGCGGATCCCCTGCCGCACCAGGGTTTGGTCGTCGACCAGGCAGACGCGAATCATCAACGCACTCCTTCAGGAACCTGGGTAAGGGCCGCCAGCACCGTTGCCGGTACCGTCGCCCGCAGCCGGAAGCCTTCGCCGGGGCGGGTCTCCACCTGCAGCTGGCCTCCACATTGTTGCAGGCGTTCGCGCATGCCGCGCAAACCATTGCCCACATTGACCGTTTCCGCCCCGACACCGTCGTCGCGGGCTTCCACCACGACCTGGTCGGGGACCTCACGGTACACCCGCAGCCAGAGGTGGCGGGCGCCGGCGTGGCGCACCGTGTTGGTGATGATCTCCTGGGTGCAGCGCAGCAGCACGTGGGCCCGCTGCGGGTCTTCCACGTTCAGCGGCTCCTCGATCTCCAGCTGGATGTCCAGCGAGGGCACGTGCTCGGTCAGCGGGCGCAGGGCTGCGGCCAGGTCGATGGCGCCGGTCTCGCGCAGCTGGCTGACCACCTCGCGCACGTTGCCCAGCAGCAGCTTGGCCAGGGCATGTGAGCGCTTCACGTGCTCCAGCGCCTGGCCCTCGGCCAGATGGCCGGCCACTTCCAGGTTCAGGGTCAGCGCGGTCAGCTGATGACCCAGCAGGTCGTGCAGTTCGCGCGAAATGCGGGTGCGCTCGTTCACCCGCGCGCTTTCGGCCAGCAGCGCACGGGTGGCGCGCAGTTCGGCATTGAGCCGGCGCTGCTCCTCGCGCGCCTCGGCCTGGCGGCGGGCCACCAGCGCGATCACGAACACGAAGCTGGAGAAGCCCATGTAGCCGACGGCCTGCAGCACCGCGATGACCGGCGGGAAGCCCAGTGGCTGGATGTAGACCGGCAGCACGGCCAGGTTGCTGGCCACCAGCCACACCACACCGATGCGCGGGCCCAGCAGCCACGGCAGCAGGCCGGCCACCACCATCAGCAGGATGCTGCCCAGCGCGGTGCCGGAGAAATAACTCACGCCGATCGCGCAGCCCGTCAGCAGGATCAGCGCGGCATGGTCGAAGAAGCCGGGCCGGCTTTCGCCCAGCGAGCGGGTCAGCACCCAGTACACGAAGCCGAAGGCCAGGTAGGCCGAGGCCCAGGGAATGATCCGGAAGCCGGCCTCGCCGTCCAGGCTCTCCAGCGTCAGCGACACCGGGTCGATCAGGTAGATCGCAAGCCAAAGGCCGACGGTGCCCCAGGTGAACAACCCGGAGTAGCGCAGCATCGCATTGTGGTTGAGTCGGGCCAGCATGGCCCATCGTAGCCTGTGCGCGTCAGGGCCCAAGGGCATAAAGTCATGTTCGGCGCGGCCCCCTGTTCATGCCGCAGCCCACCCCGGGCATGCAATAATCGTGCGCAGGGTCTTGTAATGGACCAACCGCGTTACCCCACGGAGTCACAATGTCGATTGTCATCCGCGACGTGCGCGAGCACGAGCTCGATTCCGTCCTGGCTTTGAACAACAATGCTGGCCTGGCCATCCTTCCCCTGGATGCCGAGCGCCTGCGCCTGTTCTATGCAACCGCTGAATATTTCCGCGTCGCCGAGCGCGACGGCAACCTGGCCGGCTTCCTGATCGGCTTCGGCAGCGACAGCCAGCACGACAGCAGCAATTTCGCCTGGTTCAAGCAACACCTGAACACCCCCTTCTTCTATATCGACCGCATCGTGGTCGCCAGCCGCCGCCGCGGCGGTGGCGTCGGCCGTGCGTTCTACGCCGACGCGCAGAGCTTTGCCGAACTGCGCTACCCGCAGATGACCTGCGAAGTGTTCCTGGACCACGGCGCCGATGCCGCCCTGCTCTTCCACGGCAGCTTCGGCTTCCGCGAGCTGGGCCAGAACACGATGCCGCAGGTGGACGTGCGGGCCAGCATGCTGGCCAAGGAACTGTGCAGCTTCCCGTGGGTGAACGAAACCTACGGCGGCAAGCTGCCCGATGTGGCGTGGGCACGCGACCGGCAGCTGCCGGCGCAGGCACAGCGGTCGACGGGGACTTGAGCGTGGCGGTGAATTTCGATTACGAACAGGCCGGTGAACTGAAGATCGGCCAGGTGGGCATCGCCAACCTGCGCATCCGCACCCTTGATGTTGAACGCCTCGTGCAGGAAATGCAGGAGCGGGTCAGCCGTGCGCCGAAGCTGTTCGGCCGTGCAGCGGTGATCCTGGACTTCGGCGGCCTCAGCCAGGTGCCCGACGTGGCCACGGCGCAGGCGCTGGTGGATGGCCTGCGCGGTGCCGGTGTACTGCCGGTGGCGCTTGCCTATGGCACCAGCGCGGTTGACCTGCTGTCGCAGCAGCTCGGCCTGCCGCTGCTGGCCAAGTTCCGTGCCCAGTACGAGCGCGCCGAAGCAGAGCCTGCCCCGCCGCCGGCACCGGAGCCGCGCCGTGCGGCCCGCGCCGAGCCGAAGGCCGCACCGGCACCAGCTCCGGCCACGCCGATGGGCAAGGCTGCCGATGCCGCCGCGCCACAGCCGGGCCGCATGCAGCTGGGCAACGTGCGTTCGGGCCAGCAGCTGTATGCGGAAAACTGCGACCTGACCGTGATGGCCACCGTCGGCGCCGGCGCCGAGGTCATCGCCGATGGCAGCATCCATATTTACGGAACCCTGCGCGGCCGCGCGCTGGCAGGGGCCCAGGGCAACACCGCGGCACGCATTTTCTGCCGTGATTTCCATGCGGAACTGGTCGCCATTGCAGGCCATTACAAGGTGCTGGACGATGTCCCGGAAACCCTGCGCGGCAAGGCCGTGCAGGTGTGGCTGGAACAGGACCAGATCAAGATCGCTGCGCTGGACTGACGCAGCACCTCAAACAGAATCATCAGGAGAAGTCCTTTGGCTGAAATCATCGTAGTCACCTCCGGCAAAGGCGGCGTCGGCAAGACCACTTCCAGCGCCAGCCTTGCGTGCGGCCTGGCGAAGCGTGGCAAGAAGGTGGCGGTGATCGACTTCGACGTCGGCCTGCGCAACCTCGACCTGATCATGGGCTGCGAACGCCGCGTGGTGTACGACTTCGTGAATGTCGTGCACGGCGAGGCCACCCTCAAGCAGGCCCTGATCAAGGACAAGCGCTTCGACAACCTGTTCGTGCTGGCTGCCTCGCAGACCCGCGACAAGGATGCGCTGACCCAGGAAGGCGTGGGCAAGGTCCTGAAGGACCTGGCCGCCGACGGCTTCGAGTACATCATCTGCGACTCCCCTGCCGGCATCGAGAAGGGTGCCTTCCTGGCGATGTACTTCGCCGACCGCGCAGTGGTGGTGGTGAACCCGGAAGTGTCCTCGGTACGCGACTCGGACCGCATCATCGGCCTGCTCGATTCGAAGACCCACAAGGCCGAATCCGGACAGGACGTGCCGGCCTTCCTGCTGCTGACCCGCTACACCCCGGTGCGCGTGGAAAGCGGCGAGATGCTCAGCATCGCCGACGTCGAGGAGGTCCTTGGCCTGAAGGCGATCGGCGTGATCCCCGAATCGGGCGACGTGCTCAATGCCTCCAACAAGGGCGAGCCGGTCATCCTGGATGGCGAATCCGCTGCCGGCCAGGCCTATGACGACGCCGTCGCACGCATCCTCGGCGAAGAACGCCCGATGCGCTTCACCAACGTCGAGAAGAAGGGCTTCTTCAGCAAGCTGTTCGGAGGGTAAGCATGGGCCTGTTTGATTTCCTCAAAGCGAAGAAGACCACCGCCGAAACCGCCAAGAATCGCCTGCAGATCATCATCGCGCAGGAGCGCAGCCACCGTGGCGGTCCCGACTACCTGCCGCTGCTGCAGCGCGAGCTGCTGGAAGTGATCAAGAAGTACGTCAACATCGACGTCGATGCAGTGAAGGTGGACCTGGTCAAGGATGGCCAGCACGACGTGCTGGACATCTCCGTGGCGCTGCCTGAAGGCCCGGACAAACCCTGACCCCCTGCCCCGCCCGTGCCTGCATGGGCGGGGCTGCCTGACCCGCATGACTGATACCACGCCCGAACCGAACGTTACCCGCGTCGGCGACATCGCCTTCGCCGATGCCCAGCGCCTGCTCGCTGCACATGAGCTGCGCCTGCACCACGTTGCGGCCGGCGAACCGATCCCCGGCAGTTACTGGGGCGAGCCCGAGGCCGGCATCATCGCCAGCGACGTGTACGTGCGCGATGACACGCCGGTGCACTCGATGCTGCACGAGGCCTGCCACCTGATCGTGCTGCCGCCGGAGCGGCGCGCGCAGGTGCATACCGACGCCACCGATTCGGTGCCCGAAGAAGATGCCACCTGCTACCTGCAGATCGTGCTGGCCGGGCACCTGCCCGGCGTCGGCAGCGAACGGCTGATGGCCGACATGGATGCGTGGGGGTATACGTATCGATTGGGGTCGACGAAGGCGTGGTTCGAACAGGATGCGGAAGACGCAAAAGCGTGGCTGATCGAACGCGGCTTGCCGGTGGCGTAAAGCCGCGGGCGCGGTTGGCAATGGGCGCGTGGCGACGCGCCGGACCTTGCGGCGCCCTTCTTTTCACTCGGCGCGGTTCGAGCAGGATGCGGAAGACGCGAAGGCGTGGTTGATCGAACGCGGGTTGCTGCAGGCGTAGAGCCGCGGGCGCGGTTGGCCATGGGCGCGTGGCGACGCGCCGGACCTTGCGGCGCCCTTCTTTTCACTCGGCGCGGTTCGAACAGGATGCAGAAGACGCAAAAGCGTGGTTGATCGAACGCGGGTTGCTGCAGGCGTAGAGCATCCACGCATGGCGTGGATCTACTGTAGGGCCGAGCCCATGCTCGGCTGCTCTTCGCCGTTGCCTGCACAAATGCACAAGCAGCCGAGCGTGGGCTCGGCTCTACAGGATCAACCCTGCCCTGCCAGCGCGCGCAGGGTGATGCCGACCACATACGCCAGATAGGTGCCGGTGGCATAGCCCATCGTGCCCAGCAACACGCCCACCGGCGCCAGCGCCGGATGGAACGCGGCGGCCACCACCGGCGCCGAGGCCGGACCGCCGATGTTCGACTGCGAACCGATGGCGAAGTAGAAGAACGGCACCTTCAGCAGCTTGCCCAGGCACCACAGCAGCACGATGTGCACGCTGATCCAGATGATGCCGAGCAGGAACAGCCACGGGCGATCCAGCAGCGCCAGCAGATCCATCTGCATGCCGATGCAGGCGATCAGGAAATACAGCAGCAGCGAGCCCAGTCGCGAGGCGCCCGCCCCTTCCAGGGTCCGTGCGCGGGTGAAGCTGAGGCCCAGGCCGAGCGTGGTCGACAACACCACCACCCACACGAACGGCGCGTCCAGGCTGAACTGCGATGCCCAGCTGACATTGACTTTGAACCAGGCCGCCAGCGGCGCGCCGATGGCGTGGGCAAGACCGACGCCACCGAAGGCCACGGCCACGATCAGCATCAGGTCGGTCAGACTGGGAATGCGCTCGTGCTCAGCCTGGAAGCGGGCGATGCGCTCTTTGAGTTCGTCGATGGCCGAGGTGTCGGCACCACTGCGTGCGTCGATCTTCGCCGCGCGCCCGGCAAGAAAAATAAGCGCTGCCATCCACACGTAGCCGACGCCGACATCGACCACGGCGAACTGGCCGAAGGTGGTCGCGTTGACGTCGAACACTTCACGCATCGCCAGCATGTTGGCACCACCGCCGATCCAGCTGCCGGCCAGTGCGGCCATGCCGGCCCAGGTATCGCCGGCGACGGTATCGGGATGGATCGCACGCATCACCAGGAACGCCACCACCGCACCCAGCATGATGCTGGCCGAGGCGCCCAGGTACATCAGCACCAGCTTCGGCCCCAGCCGCAGGATGCCCTTGATGTCGACCGCCAGAGTCAACAGGATCAGCGCCGCCGGCAACAGGATGTCGCGCGCGACCGGGTTGTAGAGCTTGGTGTTCTGGCCATCGATCAGGCCGACGGTGTTGTAGACGCCGGGCAGCAGATAGCACAGCAGCAGGGCCGGCACGAAGGTATAGAAGCGCTTCCACAGGCCCTGCTCGCGCGAGGCGGTCCAGAACACGGCGCCAAGAGTGGCGGCGATCAGGCCGAAGACGACGATGTCGTTCTGGATCAGGGCAGTCGAAGGCATGCAGGCGCTCTTGTAGAGCCGAGCCGTGCTCGGCTGCTGTTGGCGGAAGCTCAGGGAGGTGTGCCGACCAACGGTCGGCACCCACCGGTGAAGCAGATGGCGAAACAAAAGCGCCGCCCCGAAGGGCGGCACCGGTATCGCTTATTCGCCGATGTGCTGCTTCAGCCAGGCGTTGACGGTGTCATGCCACAGGATGCTGTTGTTCGGCTTCAGCACCCAGTGGTTTTCATCCGGGAAGTACAGGAACTTCGACTCGATGCCCTGGCGCTGGGCAGCGGTGAACGCGGCCAGGCCCTGCTCGACCGGAATGCGGAAGTCCTGCTGGCCGTGGATCACCAGGATCGGCTTCTTCCAGTCAGCCACATGGTTGACCGGATTGAACTTCTCGTAGTTCGCCGCCTTCTGGTACGGGGTACCGCCCTGCTCCCATTCGGTGAACCACAGTTCCTCGGTGGCATACCCCATCATGCGCTGGTCGAACACGCCGTCATGGTTGACCAGGCACTTGAACGGGCTGTTCCAGTTGCCGGCGATCCAGTTGACCATGAAGCCGCCGTAGCTGGCGCCCAGTGCGCAGGCCTTGTCACCGTTGAGGAAGTCGTACTTCTTCAGCGCCGCACTCCAGCCCTTCTGCAGGTCTTCCAGCGGGCGGTCGCCCCAGTGCTGGCTGATCGCATCGGTGAAAGCCTGGCCGTAACCGGTGGAGCCATGGAAGTCGATCATCACCACGGCGTAGCCCTGACCGGCGTAGGTCTGCGGGTTCCAGCGGTAGCTCCAGCCGTTGCCGAAGCTGCCCTGCGGACCGCCATGGATCAGGAACGCGACCGGGTACGACTTGCCTTCCTGGTAGTTGTGCGGCTTGACCACGTAACCATGCACGGTGTCGTTGTTCCAGCCCTTGAACTCGAACTGCTCGTAGTCACCGAAGGACACGTCCTTCAGCACCTCGCCAGCGGCCGGGGTCAGCGCGCGCAGTTCGCCGATCGCTTCGCCGGCGGCCGGCAGCAGGCCGACCAGCACCTGGTCGTTGCTCTTCAGACTGTTGCGGGTGATCGCCACGCTGTTGCCGGCCACGTCCACAGCGGTGACGCTGCCATCGCCGATCAGCTTGGTGGCCTTGCCGCTGGCCACGTCGATCTGGAACAGCGGATGTTCGCCGAGGTCGTCGGCCGTGGTGTAGATGCTGGCGCCGTCGGCGGACAGGGTGATGCCACCGGCCGAACGGTCCCACTGCGGAGCGATCTCGCGCGTCTTGCCGCTGGCCAGGTCCATCGCCATCAGGCCGAAGCGATCGGCTTCGAAGCCCGGGCGCTTCATCGCGCGGTAGAACAGAGTCTTGCCGTCGGCGCTGAACACCGGGCCGGCATCCCAGGCCGGGTTGGACGCGGTCAGGTTGACCGGCGCCTGCTTGCCGGCGGCATCGAAGCGGTACAGGTCGAAGTTGGTCGACCACGACTCCTGTTTGCCGGCCACGCGGATGCTGGCGACCACGCTGCTGCCATCCGGCGACCACGCGAAATCGTCATTGCCACCGAACGGCTTGGACGGCGCGTCGCCATCGATGGTCGCGCTCAGCGCCGAAGCGCCCTTGACCGCACCGGCCTTGGCCGCCGGCAACGGTGCGACGAACAGGGTGTTGCGGCGGCCGTCGTTCCAGGTATCCCAGTGGCGCACGAACAGCGAATCGAAGACCTTGCCGCTGGCCTTGGCGCCTTCCACGTCCTTCAGCTTCTTCTCGGTGCAGGCCAGGTCAGAGGCACAGGCCTGGAATACGCCGGCGCTGAACAGCACGCGGTCGTCCTGCGGCGACACGTGGTAGCTGTCCACGTCCACCGGGAAGTCGGTCAGCTGGCGCGGAGCACCGCCAGTGATCGGCAGCGAGTACAGCTGCTGGCTGCCGTTCTTGGCGCTGAGGAAGTACACGGTCTGGCCATCGGCCGACAGCGAGGCGGAATTGACGTTCCAGCCAGCCGGGGTGATCTGCTTCGGCGGCGCCGCGTCGCGGGTGCGCAGGTTGCGCGCGAACAGGGCGGTGCTGGCCTTGAGGTTGGCATCGGTGCTGCGCTTGGCAAACACCACGGTGCCGCCGTCAGCGGTCAGTACCGGCGCGGAGACGCGGTCCATGGCCACCATGTCGCGGACTTCCAGGCCACGGGCAGCGGCGACGCTGGGCAGGGCAGCCAGCAGGCTCAGTGGCAGCAAGGCATGACGCAGTTTCATCGGGGTCTCCGCAGGACGGCAAAAGACCGATGGTAGGCCTGCGCGACCGGGCCTGCCAAGGCCATCGGTCATGGCCGGGGTTGAGCTACCGCCAGAAAAAGCAAACCGCGCCGAAGCGCGGTTTGTCGGAGGTCGGGGTCGGATCCGATTCCATGGGAATCGGCTCTGACCCCAGACGCTGCCAGCATGGGGTCAGAGCCCTTCCCTGCGGGAAGGGATCCGCTCCCCGTGGGCGTCATGCCACGGCGCGCTTGCCGGTGCGGTAGATCAGCCAGCCGACCAGGAACAGCACGGCCAGGCCGATCCACTGCGCGGCCGGCAGGTGGAACGGCACAGCGAGTACGTCGGCACGGCTGCTGACCACGATCGGCACAGCGATGGCGATACCCATCAGCGCCTCACCGGTGATCAGGCCGGCAGCAAACAGCACGCCCGGCTTGTGCACGCGGTCGCGGCCCTCTTCGTCATCGGCGCGCACCTTGTGGAAGCGCTCGACAAGGTAGGAGATCAGGCCACCGAGGAAGATCGGCACCATCAGTTCCAGCGGCAGGTAGATGCCGATCGCCGCAGCCAGCACCGGCACGCGGAAACGCGAGTTGCGCGACTTCAGCCAGCTGTCGAAGGCGATGATGGCGGCACCGACCACGGCACCGATGCCGATGAAGGTCCACGGCAGCTCGCCGCCGAACAGGCCCTTGGCCACCGAGGCCATCAGGTTCGCCTGCGGTGCGGCCAGCGCATTCGGATGCAGCTCCGACTTGACGCCGATACCGTAGGCGGTAGCCAGCAGGTTCAGCACCGGGGCCATGATCAGCGCGCACGAGAACGCACCGATACCCAGCATCAGCTGCTGCTTCCACGGGGTGGCACCGACGATGTAGCCGGCCTTGAG
Source organism: Stenotrophomonas sp. PA-6-5C (assembly GCF_021605635.1). Classification (NCBI taxonomy): domain Bacteria; kingdom Pseudomonadati; phylum Pseudomonadota; class Gammaproteobacteria; order Lysobacterales; family Lysobacteraceae; genus Stenotrophomonas; species Stenotrophomonas sp. PA-6-5C. The sequence goes on along the minus strand of NZ_WKEE01000007.1, from coordinate 110,243 downwards.
GTCCTGCAGGTTGTCGCCACCCACGGCGGCGGCACAGCACACCACCGCGCCGATCATGATCGCGGCCACCGCACCCAGCGGCGCACCGAAGGCGCCGACCGGCTGCAGACCGTCCTTGCCCAGCAGCAGCACCAGCACCGCCGACGCGAACAGGATGGTGGAGATGGTGATGCCCGAGACCGGGTTGTTGGACGAGCCGATCAGGCCGGCCAGGTAGGCCGACACCGAAACGAACAGGAAGCCGGCGACGATCATGATGAGGGTCATCGGGATCGACACGTGCCACTGGCCGACGATGGCCTGGTACAGCGCCAGCAGCGGCAGGGTGAACACCACCAGGGCCACCAGCATCCACTTCATCGGCAGGTCGCGCTCGGTGTGCGCCAGTACCGGGCCACCGCTCTTGCGCGCGGCGGCGAAGCCACTCTTGACGCCGTTGAGCAGCGACTTGCGCAGCGAGATCAGCGTCCAGATGCCACCGATCAGCATCGCGCCGACACCCAGGTAGCGCATCTTCGCGCCCCAGATGGCGAACGCCGCTTCGGTGGACGAGGCGGTGGCGATCGAGGCGGCCAGCGCCGGATCGGCGTTCATGAAGAACGCCTGGTAGATCGGAATGGCGATGTGCCAGGTCAGGATCGAGCCGGACACCACCACGATGCCGACATTGAGGCCGACGATGTAGCCCACGCCCAGCAGCGCCGGTGACAGGTTGGTGCCGATGAAGGCGGTGATCTTGGAGCTGCCGACATAGGCCGAGGTAGCCCAGGCGTCGGGGATCAGGCGCATGCCGCTTTCCGCGGCCAGCTTGACGAACGCACCGATCACCGCCGACAGGCCGAGGATTTTCAGGCCCGGGCCGGGGTTTTCACCGGCCTTGAGCACTTCAGCCGCGGCCTTGCCTTCCGGGAACGGAAGCGGGTCTTCGACGATCATCGAGCGGCGCAGCGGCACCGAGAACAGCACGCCCAGCAGGCCGCCGAGACCGGCGATGCCCAGCACCCACCAGTACTTGAAGTCCGGCCAGTAGCCCATGATCACCAGCGCGGGGATGGTGAAGATCACACCGGCGGCGATCGACGAACCGGCCGAAGCACCGGTCTGCACGATGTTGTTCTCAAGGATGGAACCGCCACCCAGCAGGCGCAGCACGCCCATGGAGATGACCGCGGCGGGAATCGCGGTGGCGATGGTCAGGCCTGCGAACAGACCGAGGTAGGCGTTTGCGGCCGACAGCACCACCGCCAGCACGATGGCAAGGACCACCGCGCGGAAAGTGAGCTGCTTGGGCGCAGCGTCATGGTTCATGAAAGCCCCTGCTGGCAAAAAATCCCTGCCACGCTAGCGTTCAGGGGGCAGCAAGTCCAGCGTGCCAAAGGATGGGGGCCGAGCATGGAACAGACACAGGCCCGCACCGGCACCGTCAGTCAACCGATGCGGCAAAGCCCGAGTGGGCACCATGCAAACGATATGTTATAACTTTCGATTGGTCCGCACCCGCCCCATTGCATGCCCCCTTCCGCCTCATCCCGGCTGGCCTCCATCGACCAGCTGCGCGGTACCGTGATGCTGCTGATGCTGCTCGACCACGTCCGCGAGACGTTCTTCCTGCAGTACCAGGTGAGCGACCCGATGGACGCGGCCAGCGTGTCCCCTGCCCTGTTCGCCTGCCGCCTGCTGGCCCACCTGTGCGCACCGGTGTTCGTGCTGCTCACCGGTCTGTCGGCGTGGCTGTACGGCCAGCGCCAGGCCGACCCGCGCCGCGCCATCGCCGCCTTCCTGCTCAAGCGCGGCCTGTTCCTGGTGGTGCTGGAACTGACCTTGGTCAACTTCGCCTGGACCTTCCAGTTCCCGCCGGACACGGTGTACCTGCAGGTGATCTGGGCGATCGGCCTGAGCATGATCGCGCTGGCCGGGCTGCTGTGGCTGCCGCGGCCGGTGCTGGCAGTACTGGCGGTGGCGCTGGTGGTTGGCCACAACCTGCTGGATGGCGTACGCGTGCAGGGCGACGGCGCGCTGGCGGTACTGTGGAAAGTGCTGCACCAGCGTGACTGGATCGAGGCTGGGCAGTTGAGCCTGCGTACCTCCTACCCGGTGCTGCCGTGGATCGGGGTGATCTCGCTGGGCTACCTGATGGCGCCGTGGTTCGGCGCCGGCAGCGATCCGGATCAGCGCCGGCAGCGGTTGTTGTGGGTCGGGCTGGGCGCGCTGGCCGCCTTCGCCTTGCTGCGCTTCGCCAACGACTACGGCGATGCCCCCTGGCAGTACCAGACCAGCACGCTGCGCACGTGGATGAGCGTGTTCAACATCACCAAGTACCCGCCGTCGCTGCAGTTCCTGCTGCTGACACTGGGCGTGGGCCTGCTGCTGTTGCGGCTGTATGAGTGGCCGCCGCTGGCGCGCGCGCTGCGGCCGCTGGCCGATATCGGCGCAGCGCCGATGTTCTTCTACCTGCTGCACCTGTACGTGCTGAAGCTGCTGTACCTGGCCGCGCTGAAGGCCTGGGGCCCGACCCACGGTTGCCTGTATGCACTGGACTCGGTGGCCGGCCTGCTGCTGGTGGCCTGCGCACTGGCGGTGGTGCTGTATCCACCGACGCGGGCATTCGCGCGGTTCAAGGCACGGCGACGCGACCTGGCCTGGTTGCGGTATCTGTGAACGGTAGCGCCGGGCCATGCCCGGCGTTGCACAGGACCGCCGGGCATGGCCCGGCGCTACCCGGCGCGCGCCTGCAGCACACGCCTATAATTCCGCGATGAATTCCACTGCTATCGCTTCCGACGACTTCCTGGGTCATCCCAAGGGCGTCTACGTCTGCTTCTTCACCGAAATGTGGGAGCGCTTCTCCTTCTACGGCATGAAGGCGCTGCTGCTGCTGTACCTCACCAAATACCACCTGTTCGGCGACAAGGCCGGGCTGGACCTGCTCGGTGCCTATGGCGGCCTGGTGTACTGCATCCCGGTGTTCGGCGGCATGCTGGCCGACCGCTGGCTGGGCATGCGCCGGGCGGTGCTGTTCGGCGGCATCCTGCTGGTGCTCGGCCACCTGGGCATGGCCTTCGAAGGCCACGCGGCGTACCGGGTCAACGGCGAAGTGGTGCGCGACACCTCCGCCCTTGCCGTGACCTACCTGTCGCTGGCGCTGATCATCATGGGCGTCGGCTTCCTCAAGCCGAACATCTCCACCATCGTCGGCAAGCTCTACCCACAGGACGATCCGCGCCGCGATTCGGGCTTCTCGCTGTTCTATGCCGGCATCAACCTGGGCGCCCTGTTCTCCTCGCTGGTGTGCGGGTTCCTGGGCGAGGTCTACGGCTGGAAGTACGGTTTCGGTGCGGCCGGCGTCGGCATGATCGCCGGCCTGGCGATGTTCCTGTGGGGCCAGAAGTACCTGCAGGGCCACGCCGAACCGCCGCAGCCGGCCACGTTGAAGCAGAAGGTGCTGGGCCTGCCGCGCGAATGGCTGATCTACCTGTGCGCGGTGATCGGCGTGCTGCCGGTGGCCTGGCTGATGTGGGCGGCCGGCAACGGTGCCTTCGCGCTTGGCGGTGAAATCAGCCTGGCGCTGATGCTGATGCTGGTGGTGCTGGGCGGCGTGCTGATCTGGTTCGCTTGGTTCACCGGCACGAAGTGCACGCCGGTGCAGCGCCAGCAGATGATCGCGCTGATGGTGCTGATCTTCATGGCGCTGGTGTTCTTCACGATGTACGAGCAGTCGTACGGCTCGTGGGTGACCTTCACCGACCGCCTGCTGACCAAGGACATCGTGCCGGCGCTGGTGATCCGCGAAGGCTCGCCGCTGCCGTGGTCGATCCTCTCGCTGCTGCTGGCGCCGCTGGGCTTCGTGGTCAGTGCGCGCCTGTCCGAGCGCCGTCCCGGCTCGGCCGCGCCGCGTACGTTCTTCATCGGCATCGTTGCGCTGATGCTGGTGCTGCTGGTGCGCGACTGCCTGGTGATTCCGCAGACCGCCGGTTCGCTGACCTATCTGGGCGGCCTGTTCCTGGTGTTGCTGGCGCCAGCCTTCGCTGCGCTGTGGACGTGGATGGACCGCCGCGGCTGGGAACCGGGCAAGCCGGTGAAATCAGCCTGGGGCCTGGTGATCGGCGCGCTGTCGTTCGTGCCGCTGGCACTGGCCGCGCAGCACGTCGGTGCCACCGGCGAGATGGCCAGCGTGTGGTGGCTGGTACTGGCCTACTTCCTGCTGGCCAGCGGCGAGATGTGCCTGTCGCCGGTGGGCCTGTCGGCGGTGACCCAGCTGGCGGTACCGCGGGTAATGAGCCTGATGATGGGCACCTGGTTCCTGGCGACAGCCTTCTCGGAAACGCTGGCCGCGCTGTTCGGCAAGCTGGCGGCGATCGACGTGCCCGAAGGCGAGACGCTGGACATGGCCGCGGCCGCCGGCGCCTATGCGCACCTGTTCTGGCTGCTGATGTGGATCGGCCTGGGCTGCGCGTTGCTGGCCTTCATCGCCGCACCGTTGTTGAAACGGATGATGCATGGGGTGAAGTAACGCCCATTGGCAGCTCACTGCGGCGGCAACCATGATGGTTGCCGCCGCGTCTGTTTCAGGGTGCCTTGGCTTTGCCCGAAGCCGACGCAGCTGCTGCCGTACCACCGCCCAGGCTGCGCGACAGGAAGGCAAGCAATCGGGTGTAGTAGTCGCGCTGGTTGGCTTCGCCGTACAGCCCATGTCCCTCGCGCGGGTAGTACACCGCTTCCACCGGCACCCCGGCCTGCTTCAGCGCGGCCTCCATGCGCTCGGTGTGCTGCACGGGCGCGCGCAGGTCTTCGCGGCCAGCGGCCAGCAGCACCGGCACCTTGATGCTTGCCGCCAGGTTGACCGGCGACACGGCATCCAGCGTCGCCGGGTCGCCCAGCCACTGCTGCAGATAGGTCACGCCCGAAGCACGATCCTGGATATCACCACGCTTGAACATCAACGGCAGGTCGTACACGCCGACATAGCCTGCCGCGCACCGGTACAGCCCAGGCTCGCGCACGACCCCCATCATCGCCGAGTACGCACCATAGCTGGCGCCGTAGATGCAGATGCGTCCGCCGTCGGCGATGCCCTGGCTGATCGCCCAACGGGTGGCGTCGGTCACATCGTCCTGCATCGCGCGGCCCCATTGCTGGGCAGCGGCCTGGGTATGCGCGCGGCCGTAGTTGCCCGAGCCACGGAAGTTGACCTGCAGCACCGCGTAACCGGCGTCGGCCAGCAACTGGTTCTCGCGCTCGAAACCACCATCATCGAACACACCGATCGGGCCACCGTGCGGGACCACCACCATCGGCAGATTGTGCCCATCACTGCCCCTGGGCAGGGTCAGGAAACCGTGCAGCGGCAGGCCATCGCGCGCAGCCAGGGTGACCGGTCGCACGCTGGCGCCGTCCTCGCGATCGAACCAGCGATGGCGGCCGGTGAGAAAAGCGGCGTTGCGGGTGGCGGTGGTGTACAGGAAATAATCGCCGGGATTGGTCGCCGAGCTCACCTTCACCAGCAGGCGAGCGTTGTCGCGGGTGCCGGAGAGCAGGCTCACCGCCTGCCCTGGAAACGCCTTTTCAAGCTTGCGCTGGATGCCGGCGGTCGGCGACTGCTCATCGAAGAAGGCCGTGCGCGTAACAGCGCCGACGAACTGGATGCCCACCGGCACGCGCGTACCAGGCTGGTAGACCACGCGGGTAGGGTCAACGGTATCGTCCTGCAGCAGCGTGCGCCGCTCTCCGCTGACCGGGTCCCAGCTGACCACCGCGTCCGGACCGCGGGCCTGCTCCACCACCAGGTAAGCCAGGCGGTTGTCGGCAGAGAAGCCGATCGGGCGCTCGATGCGGTGACTGTTGCCTTCGTCGTTGACCAGCGTCCAGCGATCGCGCCCTTCGCGGTAGTAGAGCTTGTTGACGTTGTCGGCGGCGGCGCCATGCGCGAAGCGCAGTTCACCTTGATTGTCGGTGGTGAACGTCGCGCGCTGCACCGGTGAACGCGAGACCGGGATGCGGCGCCCGGTGATGACGTCCATCCGTTCCAGGCGCGTATTGGTGTCGTTGGCAAATGGCCACAGCGAGATCAATACATTGCGTTCGTCGGCAGGCAGCGGATCGGCCAGGAAGGCGGCGACCGGCTCGACCACGCGCCCGGTCACGAAGCCGGGCTCATCCGGGCGGGCGCGATAGCCGACCAGAAGATCACCGCGTTTGCCATTGGCGTCGATGGCATACAGTTCGCCCGTCGGCCGCGGTTGGTCCAGCGGACCCCATTTTTCGGCCAGACCGATCAGCAGGCGGGTATCACTCACCCAGTCGACCTCGGCGGCATGGTTGTTGCGTGGCGGCCGGAAATTGCCGACCAGCTCCATCGTGTCGGTACGCAGGACCGCCACGGCAGTCGCGCCTTCCAGTGGCAAGGTCATGGCCAGGTATTCGCCGGTGGGCGAGAGCTGGATGTCATTGAACTCCGCACGACGCACATAGCCGTCCAGCGAAACCTCCGCAGCATCCACCCCACCCGCGCCGCAGATGGCCATCACTGCGACCAGTGCCTTTGCAAGCTTCATGACTTCCTCCTTGAAGCCGGGCATCCCCTGCCCGGCATCGGGTCCGCAGGACGCGGCGGGTCTGCCTCACGGCGCCTTGTCAGCACCTGCGGTCGCGCTGGCGGTTTCGCCGCCCAGGCTGCGTGACAGGAAGGCAAGCAACCGGGTGTAGTAGTCACGCCGGTTGGCCGGACTGTAGAAACCGTGCCCCTCGGCCTTGTAGTACAGCGCCTCCACCGGCGTGCCGGCCTGCTTCAGCGCCGCCTCCATGCGTTGGGTATGCGCCACCGGTGCGCGTTGATCTTCCCTTCCTGCCGCCAGCAGCACCGGCACGCGGATCTGTGCGGCGAGGTTGACCGGTGACTGCTCGGCCAGCTCCTTCGGCCGGCCGACCCATTCGCGCAGGTAGGTCAATCCGGACGCATCATCCTGGATATCACCGCGGGCGTACATCAACGGCAGGTCATAGACACCGACATAGCCGGCAGCGCAGCGATACAGGCCGGGTTCGCGCACCGGCCCCATCATCGCCGCATAGGCGCCATAGCTGCCGCCGTAGATGCAGATGCGCGCCGGATCGGCCGTGCCCTGCGCGATCGCCCAGCGCGTGGCATCAGTGACATCGTCCTGCATCGCCCGCCCCCACTGCAGCTTCGCGGCCTGGGCGTGCGCACGCCCATAGTTGGCCGAACCACGGTAGTTCACCTGGAGCACGGCATAGCCGGCAGCAGCCAGCATCTGCGCATCCACGTCGTACGTTCCGTCGTCGAAGATCCCGATCGGCCCGCCATGTGGCATCACCACCATGGGCAGGCCGGTGGCCGGCTGGCCTGCCGGCAGGGTAAGGAAGCCGTGCAGCGCCAACCCGTCACGCGCCTTCAGGCTGACCGGCTGGACGACGGCGCTCTGCGCCGGATCGATCCAGTCACTGCGGCTGATGAGATGGCGCGCCTTCTTGTCGATGGTGTCGTAAAGATAGAAGTCGCCCGGGTTGCGCGCGGAGTGCGATTCCACCAGCACTGTGCGCCCATCACGGGTACTGGAGGTGATGTACACGGGGCCGCCCAGCCCTGCCTCGAGACTGCGGTACAGGCGCGCTTCGGCCGAGGCTTCGTCGAAGAAGCGCGTCCGTGGCACGTCGCCAAGGAACTCGGCTCCCACCGGCACGCGGGTTCCCGGCCGGAAGATGATCCGATGCGGATCGACCACCTCATCGCGCAGTACCACCCGACGCTCGTTGCTCTGCGGGTCCCAACTGACGATTGCATCGGGTCCCTCGGCCTGCTCGGTCTGCAGATAGGCCAGGCGGCCATCAGCAGAGAAGCCGATAGCCACATCGATGCGTCGGCTCAGCGCCTCATCGTTCAGCAGCACCCACTCGCTGCTGGCACCTGCGCGGTAATAGAGCTTCTTGTTCGTCTCGTCGGTGCCGGAACCGTAGGCAAAGCGCACCTCACCCTGGGCATCGGTAGTGAATGCCGCCTGTGCGATCGGCGCCCGCACCACGGCATTGCGGCGACCGGTGTTCACGTCCATCCGCTCCAGCTGGGTGAAGGCGTTGGCCGTGAACGGCGTTACCGCAACCAGTACGTTGCGGTCGTCATCCTTCAATTCGTCGGTGAGGAACGCGGCCACCATGCCGGCCGGCTTGACCTTGATGTTGGTGCCCAGGCCGGTTTCAGCCGTGCGGTAGCCGACCAGCAGTTCACCGCCCTTGCCATCGGCGTTGATGCCGAACAGTTCGCCGGTGAGCACGGGGCGATCAAGCACGCCGAACTTCTGCGCCATTCCCACCAGCAGACGGTCATTGCTGACCCAATCAAAGGTGTGGGCATGGTTGTTGCGGGGCGGCCGGAAGGTGCCGACCATCTTCATGTCGGCGATCCTGTAGATCGCCAGCGCAGTGCCCGCCTCGATCGGGACCGTGGCAGCCACATACTCGCCCCCGGGCGAAATCCTGATGTCGGTAAACGCTTCCTGGCGCAGATAGCGCTCCAGATCGACCACGCCGGCCCCCGCCGTCGCCCCTCCCACGACCGTGCACAGCAGCACGGCAAGTACAGTCCTGCGCATCCTTCCCCCTTCCTGCCTCGGACACCCTGTCCACGATGGCCGATTCTAGGCAGGCATGCGACACATCCGCCAGTGGGCAGAAAAAACGACGGCACCGTTGCCGGTGCCGTCGTTACCACTACCTTGGAGAGAGAGAGTCAGGACGTGGGTTCGGGGGGCGTGCGCCGGGTCAATGGACCCCGCGCACCGCCAGAGTGAGGGCCAGGATGCTGAGGATCACGGCGATGGTGCCGTCCAGCACACGCCAGGTGCTGGGCTTGGTGAACAGCGGCGCCAGCAGGCGCGCGCCCAGGCCCTGCGCGGTCAGCCACAGGCAGCTGGCGGTGACCACGCCGGCCGCGAAGGCCATGCGTGCATTGCCGAAGTTCTCGGCGATCGAGCCGATCACCATCATGTCCAGCCAGAAGTGCGGGTTGATCAGCGAGAAGCCGACCGCCGCCATCAGCACCGCACGGCGGCTGCCGTCATCGCTGTCGGCTTCGCCCATGCCGCCGCCGCCAGCGATCGCACGGCGTGCCGACTTCATCGCATACCAGGCCAGGAAGGCCACGCCGGTCCAGAGGACGGCGGTGGTCAGCCACGGCAGCGCCGTGGTGAGCGTGCGCAGGCCGGCCACGCTGGCGAAGATGAAGATCGCATCGATGGCCGCGCAGGTGGCCACCACCGGCACGATGTGCTTGCGCAGGATGCCCTGACGCAGGATGAAGGCGCTCTGGGCGCCGACCACGGCAAACAGGCCGATGCCGGTAGCCGCACCACTGAACCAGGCACCAAGGCCGGTGCTGGCGGAGATGACCGAGAACATGGGATTCACTACCTTGTCTTGCTTGGGGGGAGCGGTGCCTCGCGAAGGCGGACAGCACCGGAACGGGCGCCATTGTCGCGCCGCAACATAGAAAAGACGAGCTAAACTTACTAAACCAACATTAGCGGAGCTTAATTGCCATGCGCATCGACCATGCCCAGCTGCGGGCCCTGGCTGCGGTGATCCGCGAAGGCAGCTTCGACCGTGCCGCGCAGTCGCTCAACGTCACCCCCTCGGCCATCTCGCAGCGGGTCAAGGCACTGGAAGACCGCATCGGCCGGCTGCTGGTCAAACGTGGCACGCCTGCGACCGCCACCGCCGAAGGCCAGCTGCTGGTGCAGCTGGCCGAGCAGACCGCCCTGCTGGAGCACGATGCCCTGCACCGCATGGGCCTGGCCGACGAGGACCTGCCGCAGGCCAGCATCCCGGTGGCGGTGAACCACGACAGCCTGGAGACATGGTTCCCGCAGGCCGCGCAGCAGTTCGCGCAGGGCACCGGCACTACCCTGGACCTGCGGGTGGAAGACCAGGACCACACCGTCGAACTGCTGCGCCAGGGCACCGTGCTGGGCGCAGTGACCACCCTGGACGAGCCGGTGCAGGGCTGCCAGATCCACGCGCTGGGCAGCATCCGCTACGCCGCCACCTGTACGCCGGCGTTCCGCGAGCAGCACTTCGCCAAGGGCGTGACCGCGCAGGCACTGGCGCAGGCACCGGTGCTGGTGTTCAACCGCAAGGACGACATGCAGTCGCGATTCGCCCGGCGCATGGCCGGCGCCGACCTGCCCAGCACCGCGCCGACCTGGTGGATTCCCTCCACCCGTGCCTTCGTCCAGGCCAATCTGGGCGGGCTCGGCTGGACGATGAATCCCCTGCCGCTGGTCAAGCGCCATCTGGATGCCGGGCGCCTGGTGTATGTGCGGCAGCGCGCGTGGGAAGACGTGCCGCTGTACTGGCAGCACTGGAAGGGCGACGTGCAGACGATGGCCCTGCTGACCCGGGCGGTGCTGGACGCCGCCTCGGCGCTGGTGCAGCGCAGGCGCTGAAGAGAGGGCACCGAGGGGATCAAGTCCTTCTTGCCACAAACGACCTGATCCCTACGTCCCCTTTTTGTGCAAGCATCGGCGCAACCAACGAGGGGGCTGGCTGATGGAAACCGAACCGGTATTCCTGCATATCCGCGTGGTGATGGGGATCATCCTCGGCCTGTCCATCACCACCCTGCTGAAGGGGTTGGCGCAGATCATCGAGCACCCGCAGCGGCGTGGCTGTTCGGCGCTGCACCTGTGCTGGGTGATGTGGACGCTGGTGTCGCTGGTCACCTTCTGGTGGTGGGAATTCCGTCTCGTCGAAGTGCACCGCTGGACGTTTGAAACCTATCTGTTCGTGATCACCTACAGCGCGACCTGGTTCCTGCTGTGCGCGCTGCTGTTTCCCGACGATCTGCGCGACTACGGCAGTTACGGCCACTACCTGATGCAGCGGCGGCGCTGGATCTTCGGGGTGATCGCGATATTGACGCTACTGGACCTTGTGGACACCGCGATCAAGGGAGGAAGCCGATGGCGGCTGCTGGGGGATGCCTACCCGTTGCACACGGCGCTGATGCTCATCGTTGCGGCGCTGGGATGGCATCTGCGCAGCGCGCGCATGCAACTGGTGCTGGCCGCAGCGACACTGGCCTATCAACTGGCCTACTTCGCGGCGGAATACTTCACCATCGGCAGTGATTGAAGACCGCCGCCGTCTCCATCCAATCTCCATCCGGGTCGTCCACACTCATGTGGTTCCATTCGACCCCAGGTTTCCCAGATGACGATCCACTACCGCGATGCCCTCCCCGATGATGCCGCTGCCTGCATCGACCTGCGCGGGCGCACCCGCGAAAACGCCTTCAGTGCCGCGCAGCTGGCCGAACTGGGCATCACCGAGGACAGCTGGGCAGCGGGCATCGCCGAGGGCGATTCCATCGGCCGCATCGCCTGGGAGGGCGAGCGGATGGCCGGCTACTGCTTTGCTGACCGCGAAAGCGGCGAGGTGCTGGTGCTGGCCCTGCTGCCGGAATTCGAGAACCGCGGCATCGGCCGGCAGCTGCTGCAGGACGTGGTCAGCCTGACCCGCGATGCCGGACACACCCGCCTGTTCCTGGCCTGCTCGGCAGACCCGCGTTCGCGCTCGTATGGCTTCTATCGGCATCTGGGCTGGAAGGCGACCGGCGAGATCGATGAGGCAGGTGACGAGATTCTTGAGCTGTCTTGACGCGCGGCGCTGGAAACAGCCGCCGGGCATGGCCCGGCGCGACCGGGGATGGGGTCGAACGCGCAGGCCGGATGCTGCGTTGCATCAAAATCGGACCAGAAGCGGTTAAAATTGCCCCTGGAATGCTGCAAGGCGTTGTTTCTTCACGCTCTTTCCCTGCTTCTTGCGCATCCTGACCCCTTCCCCCCGCCAACGATCCGCCCCCATGAAGAAATTTGGCAAGGCCCTACTCGCCCTGCTCGTGCTGCTGTTGCTGGTCGCCGCACTGTTCCTGTACTGGCCGCTGACCCAGCGCTCGGTGCCCGCCGCGAGCAACGACAAGCCCGTCGATGTCGTGCTGGTCGGCGCCGGCATCATGAGCATCACCCTGGCCACCTACCTGCAGGAACTGCAGCCGGACTGGAACATCCAGGTCTACGAGCGCCTCGACGGCGTCGCCGGTGAAAGCTCGGATGGCTGGAACAACGCCGGCACCGGCCACTCGGCATTCGCCGAACTGAACTACACCCCGGAACTGCCCGATGGCAGCATCGAGACCAAGCGCGCGGTCGGCATCGCCGAATCGTTCGAGGTCTCGCGCCAGTTCTGGTCGCACCAGGTGAAGGAAGGCCGGCTGAGCCAGCCCAGCGACTTCATCAACCCGACCCCGCACATGAGCTTCGTCTGGGGTGATGACAACATCGCCTACCTGCACAAGCGCCAGCAGGCGCTGGTGAAGAACCCGCTGTTCTACGGCATGCAGTACTCCGAGGACCCGGCGCAGATCAAGCAGTGGGCACCGCTGCTGATGGAAGGCCGCGACCCGAAGCAGAAGGTCGCCGCGACCTGGATGCCGCTGGGCACCGACGTCAACTTCGGCGTCATCACCCGCCAGCTGACCGCCGGCCTGCAGCACAGCCCGAACTTCGGCCTGCACCTCAACCATGAGGTCAGCGCGCTGCGGCAGAACGCGGACAAGAGCTGGAACGTGACGGTGAAGGACCTCAAGGCCGGCACCGAATCGACCACCCACGCCCGCTTCGTGTTCATCGGTGCCGGTGGCGCCGCGCTGAAGCTGCTGCAGATGTCGGGCATCCCGGAATCGAAGGACTACGCCGGCTTCCCGGTGGGCGGCCAGTTCCTCGCCTTCCAAGGCCAGGACGTGACCTCGCGCCATGGCGTGAAGGCCTACGGCATGGCCGAAACCGGTTCGCCGCCGATGTCGGTGCCGCACCTGGATGCGCGCAAGCTGGATGGCAAGCCGGTGGTCCTGTTCGGGCCGTTCGCGCTGTACAGCACCAAGTTCCTCAAGCACGGCTCGTGGTGGGACCTGTATTCGTCGGTCAACCACAACAACGTCGGCCCGATGCTGGAAGTGGGCAAGGACAACCTGGACCTGGTGCAGTACCTGATGGGCCAGGCGCGCCTCAACGACGCCGATCGCCAGGCCGAACTGGTCAAGTACTTCCCCAACGCCAAGCCGGGCGACTGGAAGCTGGTCACCGCTGGCCAGCGCGTGCAGATCATCAAGCGTGATCCGCTGAAGGGCGCGGTGCTGCAGTTCGGTACCGAGATCGTGACCGACAAGGACCACACCCTCGCCGCGCTGCTGGGTGCTTCGCCGGGCGCCTCGACCTCGCCGCCGATCATGCTCGACCTGATGGCCAAGGCCTTCCCGGAACAGATGAAGGGCGGTTGGGAAGCCCGCCTGCGCGAGATCGTGCCGTCGTACGGCCGCAAGCTCAACGACAGTGCCGCGCTGACCAACGAGATCCGCACGCTGACCAGCCAGACCCTGCACCTGCCCTACCTGGAGGTCCCGGTGGAAGCAGGTACGACGCCGGCCCTGGCACCAACGGCCGCCCCGGCCCCGGCGCCGGCCAAGGAAAAGCGCAACGCCGACGAGGAACTGCAGGCGCTGTAAGCCTGCGGTTGCCATTGGACGGAAACGGACGGCCACCTTCGGGTGGCCGTCTTCGTTTGTGCAGCCCCCACCTGTAGAGCCGAGCCTGCGCTCGGCTGCTCCTCGCGGTTGCCGACAGCCGAGCATGGGCTCTGCTCTACAGAAATCCCTTCCACACGTCGCAAAGCCGCTGCGCAATGTCGAGAATTGTAATGTTGTTAAGAATTATTTACATTTGCATCCTGCGCAGTGGCCGCGCCACTCCCAGATGGACCTGATGTGCCCGAAGCCGCCGCCCCGGGTGCTGGACGACTGTTGCCGCCCTTCCCCGCCTCCACGCTTCGAGCCCACCATGTCCCCGACCTTCCGTACCCGCCTGCCCCGCCGTGCGCTGCTGCCCGCTGCGCTGCTGTCCTCTCTCGCGCTGGCTGCACCGTCGGCGTTTGCCGATGTCGCTGCCGATGCAGCCGACGCCAAGACCCTGGACCGGGTCAGCGTGCGCGCCGAGCAGTCCGCGCCGCCGTCCAGCACCACCCGCCTGCCGATCACCCTGCAGGAAACGCCGCAGTCGTCCACGGTGATCGGCCTGCAGCGCCTGCAGGACGAGTCGCTGTTCAGCCTCAACGACGTGATGCGCAATGTCACCGGCGTCAGCGTGTCTTTCTATGACACCCAGCGCCCGCTGTACTACGCGCGCGGCTTTGCCATCACCGATTTCCAGGTGGACGGCATTCCCACCTACAGCGGCTCGACCAACCAGGAATACGACACCGCCTTCTACGACCGGGTGGAAGTGATCCGCGGCGCCAACGGCCTGCTCAGCGGCGCCGGCGTGCCGTCGGCCACGGTGAACCTGCTGCGCAAGCGCCCGGGCAAGGAGTTCGACGCCTCGTTCTCGGTCAGTGCCGGCAGCTGGGACTACCGCCGCATGGAGGCGGACGTGACCGCACCACTGACCGCCGACGGCCGCTTCCGCAGCCGCGTGGTCGCCGCCTACACCGATCGCGATTTCTATTACGACCGCTACAAAGAGAACAAGATGGCCGGCATGGCCGTGCTGGAAGGCGACGTGACCGACAGCACCACGGTCACCGTCGGCTACCAGACCCAGGACAACAACCCGGTGGGTTCAACCTGGGGCACCGTGCCGTTCTTCGACAGCAAGGGCGACTTCGCGCATCTGCCGCGCTCGACCAACCTGGCACCGAAGTGGAGTTACTGGCAGCGCGAGACCAGCACGGTATTCGCCAACCTGGAACAGCGCTTCGGTGAGAACTGGCTGCTGAAGATCAACACCGCCTACACCCGCGGCAACGTGCAGAACATGCGCCTGTATGGCACCGGCAATCCCGACCCGGTGACCGGCGCGGGCATCTACCTGCGCACCGCCGCCGGCGATTCGGAAGACACCCGCCGCAACGTCGACGCCTACCTGACCGGCACCTTCAACCTGTGGGGCCAGGAGCACGACGTGACCGTGGGCGCACAGTGGGCCGACCTCGAAGGCACCACCAATACCCTGGCGCTGAACTACCCGCGCGATTGGGCGACCTGTGGCCGTGAGCGCTGCTACTACATCCCCAACGTGCACACCTGGGATGGCGACATCTCCGAAGTGACGTACACCCTTACCGGCGCACGCCGCGTGGCCAGGACCACGCAGAGCGGTTTCTACCTGGCCACCCGCCTGCGCCTGGCCGACCCGCTCGCGCTGATCGCCGGCGCACGCCTGAGCCGCTGGCAGACCCAGACCCGTGCCTACAACGCCGCCGGCGCCTATACCGCTACCAGCGGCGCGTACAAGGTGAGCAATGAAGTGACCCCGTACGTGGGCCTGGTGTACGACATCACCCCGAACGTGGCGGCCTATGCCAGCTACACCGAGATCTTCAACCCGCAGAACTACAAGGACCGCAACGAGAACCTGCTGGCACCGGTGCAGGGCTCCAACCTGGAAGCCGGCCTGAAGACGCAGTGGTTCGACGGCCGTTTGACCGCCAACGCGGCGGTGTTCGAAGCCAAGCAGGACAACTACGCGGTGCGTGACATGGGCGTGCCGGAAGGCTCGCTCAGCGATGGCAGCTCGGCCTACATCGGCGTCAACGGCACCAAGGCGCGTGGCTGGGAAGTGGACGTCAACGGCGAGATCCTGCCGGGTTGGACGGTCAACGCTGGCTATACCCACGTCAAGGTGACCCGTGCGGCCACCGACCTGCTGTACGCCAACCCGGCCGAAAACCTGCTGCAGCTCAATACCCAGCTGCAGCTGCGCGGCGCGCTGGAGCGCCTGAGCATCGGCGGTGGCGTGCAGTGGCAGAGCAAGGTGCAGGGCTACAACATCCCCTACCCGGTCGGTGTGGGCACCACGGTGACGGTGAACCAGCCGGCGTATGCGCTGGTGCAGTTCAACGCCAACTACCGCATCAGCGACAACTGGACGGCGACGCTGAGCGTGCGCAACGCGCTGGACAAGACCTACTGGGCCAACCTGGACTACAACAACTACGGCGAACCGCGCTTCGTGGCGGCCAGCCTGCGCTGGAAGTTCTGAGGCGCGCAGCGGAAACGGTGGGTGCCGACCGTTGGTCGGCCGACGCTCCGCCACGACCAACGGTCGTGGCCCACCTGAATGGGCCCGCCTCCGCGCGGGCCTTTTCTTTGCTGCGCTGCGGGTTGCGCACGTCTCCATAATTATGGCGTAATTATCCCAACGCCATTCGGAAGTCCGTCGATGAACCCGAGCTGGGACACGCTGGAGCGGGGCCGCCAGGCGCGGCTGGAACGCGCCGCGCCATGGGCCAGTGGCCATGAGGTGGCGGCCGGCGATGTCGCCGAGCTGCTGCACGCGCTGCTGGAACCGGGCGACAAGGTCTGCCTGGAAGGCAACAACCAGAAGCAGGCCGACTTCCTTGCCCAGGCGCTGGCCGACCTCGACCCGGCACGCGTGCATGACCTGCACATGGTGCAGTCGGTGCTGTCGCTGCCCTCGCACCTGGATGTGTTCGAGCGCGGCATCGCCTCCAGGCTGGACTTCTCCTTCTCCGGGCCGCAGTCGGTACGGCTGGCCAACCTGGTGGCCGAAGGCCGCATCCAGATCGGCGCCATCCACACCTACCTGGAACTGTTCGGCCGCTACTTCATCGATCTCACCCCGCGCGTGGCACTGGTAGCAGCGCAGGCCGCCGACCGCCACGGCAATCTCTACACCGGCCCCAACACCGAAGATACGCCGGTGATCGTGGAAGCCACCGCGTTCGGTGGCGGCATCGTCATCGCCCAGGTCAACGAGATCGTCGACCCCCTCCCCCGCGTCGATATTCCTGCCGACTGGGTCAACTTCGTGGTGCAGGCGCCGCGCCCGAACCACATCGAACCGCTGTTCACCCGCGACCCGGCGCAGATCTCCGAGATCCAGGTGCTGATGGCGATGATGGCCATCAAGGGCATCTACGCCGAGTACGGGGTGAACCGGCTCAACCACGGCATCGGTTTCGATACCGCGGCGATCGAACTGCTGCTGCCGACCTATGCCGAATCGCTGGGGCTGAAAGGCAAGATCTGCCAGCACTGGGCGCTCAACCCGCACCCGGCGTTGATTCCGGCCATCGAATCGGGGTTCGTCAAATCGGTGCACTCATTCGGCTCGGAACTGGGCATGGAGAAGTACATCGCCGCGCGCGGGGATGTGTTCTTCACCGGCGCCGATGGTTCGATGCGCTCCAACCGTGCGTTCTCGCAGACTGCCGGCCTGTATGCCTGCGACATGTTCATCGGTTCCACCCTGCAGATCGATCTGCAGGGCAACAGCTCCACCGCAACGCGCGACCGTATCGCGGGCTTTGGTGGTGCACCCAACATGGGCTCGGATGCACGCGGCCGTCGCCATGCCAGCGACGCCTGGATCAAGGCAGGCCAGCAGGCCGCGCGACCGGGCGAGATGCCGCGTGGGCGCAAGCTGGTGGTGCAGATGGTGGAAACCTTCCGCGAGCACATGGCGCCGGCCTTCGTCGACCGCCTCGATGCCTGGGAGCTGGCCGAACGCGCAGCCATGCCGCTGCCGCCGGTGATGATCTACGGCGACGACGTCAGCCATGTGCTGACCGAGGAAGGCATCGCCAACCTGCTGCTGTGTCGCAGCCCGGAAGAACGCGAGCAGGCGATCCGCGGCGTGGCCGGCTACACCGCCGTCGGCAGGGGCCGCGATCGCGCCATGGTGGAAAACCTGCGCGACCGCGGAGTGATCCGCCGCCCGGACGATCTCGGCATCAACGTGCGTGACGCCAGCCGCGATCTTCTTGCCGCGCGTTCGGTGAAAGACCTGGTGCGCTGGTCCGGCGGTCTGTACGACCCGCCCAAGCGCTTCCGCAACTGGTAAGGGGCACGCCATGGAAACCCTCGACTATCGATTCGACGGCACGACGCCTGTGCGCTTCCCCACCGATGCTGTGCTGGTGGGCGTACTGGCCTCGGGCAACCTGGAAATCCTGCTGGAACCGGCCGACCTGGACGGTGCGATGACGGTGCGCATCATCACCGCCGCGCGTGGCTTCGGCACGGTATGGCAGGCGGTGATCGCCGACTTCGCCCAGCGTCACCCCCTGCGTGATGTACGCGTCTCGATAAACGATGCCGGCGCCACACCGGCCGTGGTCAGTCTGCGCCTGGACCAGGCGGTTGAGACCCTGCATGCCGGAGGCCAGCCATGACGCTCGCACAGCGCAACAGCTATTACGAAGCCGATGCCCGCGCGCGCATCGCCGGCCTGCTCGATGCAGGTTCGTTCCACGAATTTCTCGGTCCTGCCGGACGCGCGATCAGTCCGCACTTGGCGCAGCTCGACCAACCGGCCGCCTTCGACGATGGCATCGTCGTCGGCGAGGGTCGCCTGCGCGGCAAACGCGTGCTGGTGGCCGCGCAGCAGGGGGAATTCATGGGCGGCGGCGTGGGCGAGGTGCATGGCGCCAAGCTGACCGGCCTGCTGCGCCGCGCGGCGGCCACCCATCCCGATGGCGTGCTGCTGCTGCTCGATACCGGTGGTGTGCGCCTGCATGAAGCCAACGCCGGCCTGATCGCCATTTCCGAGATCATACGAGCCACTTTGGGTGTGCGTGCAGCCGGTGTACCGGTAGTGGCGCTGATCGGCAGTGGCAACGGCGCCTTCGGTGGCATGGGCATCGTCGCCCGCTGCTGCAGCACGGTGATCATGTCCGAGGAGGGACGGCTGTCGTTGTCTGGCCCGGAGGTGATCGAGACCGTGCGCGGCGTGGAGGAATTCGATTCGCGCGACCGCGCATTGGTGTGGCGGGTGACCGGCGGCAAGCACCGCTACCTGATCGACCAGGCGCAGGTGCTGGTGCCCGATGCGATCGGCGCGTTTGCGCAGGCGGCCTTTGATGCGCTGCAGCCAGACACCGCAAGCACCGACACCGACGCGGCGCTGGCCGCGTTGCAGGCACGCCACGCCGCATTGAAAGCACGCGTGGACGCATGGGGCGACTGCAACGATGGCCTGCAGATCTGGGCACGCCAGGGCATAGCGGACCCAGAACGCCTGGCGCTGCTGGAAACCGATGCCTTCCTTGCTGCCACCGCTCACCGGAGCCTGCCATGAGCATGCCATTGACTACATTGCTGGACGCGCTGTTCCCGCGTGGCCATGCAATCGCGGTGAATGATTCGGTACTGACCGGAACAGCGACCACCGACGACGGCGAGGTGACCGTGATCGGCACCACCGACAAGATCGAAGTAGGCGTGGACCACGCCCTGGTGCTGGCCGATACGGTGCTGGCCAGCACCGCTGCACATCCGCAGCGTCCGATCGTGATGCTGGTCGATACCGCCGGCCAGCGCCTGGCGCGTCGCGACGAACTGCTGGGCATCAACGGCTACTTCGCCCACCTCGCACAGACCCTGGACCTGGCCCGCCGTCGTGGTTCGCGCCTGGTCACGCTGGTCTATGGCGAATCGGTCAGCGGTGGCTTCCTGTCGTTCGGGCTGATGGCCGACCACGTCCATGCCCTGCCGGATGCACAGGTGCGGGTGATGGACCTGCGCGCGATGGCACGGGTGACCAAGCAGCCGCTGGAAAAACTGCAGGCACTGAGCCTGACCTCGCCGGTGTTCGCGCCGGGCGTGGAGAACTATGTAGCGATGGGCGCAGTGCAATCGCTGTGGGATGGCGACCTGGCGCGTCACCTGCTGGATGCACTGCGCGCACCCGCCGACGGTGACCATCGCGCGGCGCTGGGCGCCGAACGCGGTGGCCGCACATTGGCTGCGCAGGTGGCCGCTGCCGTGAGCCAGGGCAATGCCTGAGCGGCCTGCCCGGCACACGCTGGTCTGGCTGTCGGCCGATGCCGATTGGCGGGCCGACGTGCCCACGCACGAGCCGCGCCTTGCCGCATGGCTGGCGCAGGGCTTGCCTGCGGTGGTGGCGCGTCGTGCAGCGGATGATCCCGATCCGCGCCTGCGACTGGGCATTCCATTGCCACCGGCCGAAGGCAAGCAGCGCCTGTCGTTGCGCGTGCCGTTGCGGGACGTCGCTCGCATGCACGCGCCGCCGGCATTGAGTGAGCTGCTGGCAGCGGGCGACGCCGTTGTTCCGCAGGCGTGGCAGGAATCACTTCACGACCTGCAGTCACTGGCCCCGGCCCGGATGTTCGGCGCCTTCGCCTGGCAATGGCTGACCGCCCTGCCCTACGTGCATGAGCGTTCGGACATCGACCTGCTATGGCAGGTGACCGATGCCGCGCAGGCCGAGGCGCTGACAGCGCAGTTGCTGGCATGGGAGACCCGCCATCCGCATCGTCTCGATGGCGAGCTGTGCCTGCCCGATGGCGGCGCGGTGAACTGGCGCGAACTTGCCGGCCGCAGTCGCCAGGTGCTGGTGAAACGTCTGGACGGAGCCGCATTGGAGGCGCGCGATGCGCTGTTCGCCCCGCGCGAGGCGATCGCATGATTGCCGCCCGCAAGCAGATTCCTGCACTCGGTATGGTGGTCGACAGCGCACGCCTGGGACGGCTGGCCATTGCCAGCCTGCACACCGAGCTGGCCTGCGCCCCGAAACCGGGCCTGATCACGCCGTTCAACAGCGGCAGCCATGACGACATGGATGCCAGCACCTTCCTGCGCAGCCTGTTTGCCCTGCGCCACTACTTCACTGCGGTGGCCAGGGCCGGTGCCGCGGGTGCCCCCTTCACGGTGCTGCGCGATCACGGCATTGCGGCCGAAACGGCCATGCTGGCCGCCACCGGCGGCATCAACACCCATCGCGGTGCGATCTTCAGCCTTGGCCTGCTGGTGGCTGCCGCTGCAGAGCGCAGGCGCGTGCATGGCCATGCAGTACCCGCCGCGCAGGTGTGTCTGGCGGTCCAGCAGTGGAAGGACGCGCTCATCGCGGCGCCACTGGACCCTCACAGCCCGGGACAGCGCGCGCGTGCACGCCATGGGGTCAGCGGTGTGCGCGAGCAGGCTGCCGCCGGCTACCCGGTGCTGCGCGAGCTGGCCCTGCCCACCCTGCGCCACGCGCTGGACAGCGGCCTGCCGCGCGATGCCGCGCTGTGCCACACGCTGATGCAGCTGGTGGCACAGGTGGACGATCTGAACCTGCTGCACCGTGGTGGCGCCGAGGGCCTGTGTTGGGCGCAGCAACAAGCGAGCGCATTCCTTTCCTCGGGTGGCGCCTTCGCGCCGGACTGGCGCATGCGCCTGCAGTCCATGGGCGATGCCTTCGTGATGCGCCGGCTCAGCCCGGGCGGCAGTGCCGATCTGCTGGCCTGCGCCTGGTTCCTGCTGCAGCAGGAGGATGCATGAGCCTGGCCCTGCTCTGCCCCGGACAAGGTGCGCAGCATCCGGCGATGTTCGACCGCGTGCGTGGCATCGCCGCTGCACGCGCGGTACTGGATGCGGCGGGCGATGTGCTGGAACGCAACGTGTTCGCTGCCGCAGCCGCCGACGACCGCTTCGACAACGCGCAGGCGCAACCGCTGCTGTGCGCCGCCAGCATTGCGCAATGGCATGTTCTGCGCGACACCCTGCCGAGCCCGATCGTGCTGGCCGGATACAGCATCGGCGAACTGGCGGCGCATGCCGTCGCCGGTAGCTTCGACGCCACCACCTGTCTTTCGCTGTCGGCCCAGCGCGCATGCCTGATGGATGCTGCCAGTCCCGCCGGTGCGGGCATGCAGGCGATCCTCGGCCTGGATCGACAGACGCTGCAGCCACTGTGTGACACACACGGCGCGTATGTGGCCATCGCCAACGGCGCAGATCATTTCATCGTTGGCGGCACGCAACAGGCACTGAATGCGCTGGCCGCTGCCGCGCATGCGCAGGGCGCGGAGGTGCGCCTGCTGCCGGTGCATGTGCCAGCGCACACGCCCCTGCTGTCGGCGGCAGTCGAACCGTTCGCCGCAGCGCTGCAGGCCACCACCCTGCATGCTCCTCGCCTGCCACTGCTGGCCGGCATCGATGCACGGCCGGTACGCGACACCGCGACGACGGTGCATACGCTGTCCGCGCAGCTGGCGCAGACCATCGAATGGGCACAGGTGATGCGCCAGGCATTCGAGCGCGGCGCGCGTGTGTTCCTGCAGCTGGGCCCGGGCAACGCGCTGGCACGCATGATCGCGCCGGCCTATCCGTGCTGCGAGGTGCGCGCGATCGAGGAATTCCAGACCCTGGACGGCGCGGCGGCGTGGGTCCGCAGCGCGCTGCAGCGGCTGCAGTAACGGGTTTGAGCAGTAGCGGGTTTGAGCAGTACGTAACGCGCAGTACGTAACAGGCCATACCCCGGGATGGCGGGCTTCCATCCGTGCAGTACGCGAATCAGGTGTCTGGGAGGGCGCATGACTCCACAAATTGCAACGATCATCGGTCTGGTGATCATGTTCATCGTCGCCACTGCGATGCCGATCAACATGGGTGCCGTCGCCTTCGCGCTGGCCTTCATCGTCGGCGGTCTCTGGGTCGACATGGGGGGCAAGGAAGTCCTCGCTGGCTTCCCGGGTGACCTGTTCCTGACCCTGGTCGGCATCACCTACCTGTTCGCCATCGCGCAGAAGAACGGCACCATCGACCTGCTGGTGCACTGGGCGGTGAAAGCGGTACGCGGCCATATCGTGGCCATTCCGTGGGTGATGTTCGTGATCACCGCCGTGCTGACCGCCTTCGGCGCGCTCGGCCCGGCCGCGGTGGCGATCATCGGACCAGTCGCGCTGCGCTTTGCCAAGCAGTACAACATCAACCCGCTGATGATGGGCCTGCTGGTGATCCACGGCGCGCAGGCCGGCGGCTTCTCGCCGATCAGCGTGTACGGCAGCATCACCAACGGCGTGGTGCAGAAGGCCGGGCTGGAAGTCACCGAAATGGCGGTGTTCCTGACCAGCCTCGGCTTCAACTTCATGATGGCCACGATCTGCTTCTTCGCCTTCGGCGGCATCGCGCTGCTGCGTCGCGGTTCGATCACTGCGGCAGGCACGGTCGGCACCGCGGAACTGGCGATGGCCGGTGGTCCGCAGGCCTCGTCGCGGCAGTTCGCCATTGAAGGCCACGGTGCGCTGGTCGCGGCCGGTGGTGGCACCCTGTCCAACGATCCGGTGGCACTGGATGCGGTGGGCCTGACCCGCGAACGGCTGTTCACCCTGATCGGCCTGCTCGGCCTGGGCGTGGCCGCGCTGATCTACAACCTCAACGTCGGCCTGGTCTCGATCACCGTTGCGGTGGTGCTGGCACTGCTGTCGCCGCAGAGCCAGAAGGGTGCGGTGGATGGCATCAGCTGGTCCACCGTGCTGCTGATCTGCGGCGTGGTCACCTACATCGGCGTGCTGGAACATGCCGGTGCCGTGGACTTCATCGGCCACGGTGTCTCCAGCATCGGCATCCCGCTGCTGGGCGCGCTGTTGGTCTGCTACGTGGGCGGCATCGTCTCCGCGTTCGCCTCGTCGGCAGCAGTGCTGGGTGCCACCATTCCGCTGGCGGTGCCGTTCCTGATGCAAGGCCATCTCAGCGCCGCCGGCGTGATCTGCGCGTTGGCCGTGTCCTCCACCATCGTCGATGTCAGCCCGTTCTCGACCAACGGCGCACTGGTGGTGGCCTCTGCCGCGAAGGAAGAACGCGAAACGCTGTTCCGCCGCTTCCTGGTCTACAGCGGCCTGGTGGTGGCATTCGGCCCGCTGCTGGCCTGGCTGGTGTTCGTGGTGCCGGGCTGGATGTAACCAGCCAACGGTAGCGCCGGCCGCTGGCCGGCAACCCATGATCGCTGGATGGCTTCATGAGGTTGCCGGCCAGCGGCCGGCACTACCTGGCGTTACACTTTGTGCATGGTCATCGCTCCCGCTCCGCGTACTCCGAAGAAGCGCGCCCCTCTGTACGAAGAGGTGGCCGAACACGTGCGCGAGCGGATCTACGACTACCGCCTGCCACCGGGCGAGTGGATCGACGAACCGGCGCTGTGCGAGGAACTGGCCATCAGCCGCACGCCGTTGCGTGAAGCGCTGAAGCTGCTCGCTGCCGAAGGCCTGGTGCAGATCGATGCGGGCCGCGGTGCGCGGGTCACCCGATTGACGCTGGAAGACCTCAACCAGCTGTTCCCGGTGATGGCGATGCTGGAAGGCCGCTGTGCGCATGAAGCGGTCAAGCACATCGACGACGCCGGCGTGCAGCAGCTGGAAGACCTGCACGCGGCAATGGAAACGGCGGCCGCAGACGGCAACATCGCCGAGTACTACCGCAACAACTACCTCATCCACGAGACCGTGCAGCACTACGCCGGCAACCCGTGGCTGATCCGCATCACCCACGACCTGCACCGCATCCTGAAGATGCATCGCGGGCGCCAGCTGCTGGCCCCGGGGCGCACCGCGCAGTCGCTGGCCGAACACCGGGAACTGATGGAGTGCTTCCGCCAGCGCGATGCTGCGGCCGCCGAACGCACGATGGAGCGGCATCTGCTCAGCCAGGGCCAGGCCTTGGCCGCCTACGTGGCGAGCGGCGGATTGTTGAACGTGCCTGCGCCGCTGCCGACCGAAGGCGGAAGCTGAGTTCATGGGGTTGCCGGCCAGCGGCCGGCACTACCAGGGCGAGGCCAGGTCACGGTAGTGCCGGCCGCTGGCCGGCAACCAGGAACCTTGCGTCAATCGCCACCGCCACAGCTGCCGCCGTCACCGCCCCCACCGCTGTCGCCGCTGCCGCAGTCCGAGCTGCTGTAGCTGTGGTGGCTGTTGCTGTCGCCGGAATAGCCGCCGGAGAAATCGGCGGGTCCACCGCCAGTGCCATCGCCCCGCGCGGGTGAGTCATCGGCGGTGGCCATCGCCATGCACACGATCGCGCCGACCAGCGGCAGCAGCCATACCAGCAGCAGCTGCACCGTCCGGCCGCCCGCCGACACCTCTTCGCGCCCCAGCACCACGAAGGTGGCGACGAGGTTCAAGCCCAATACCAGGGCGACCAAGACCAGGGTTACCACCAGCATGGCGCAGCTCCTTGAGCAGGGGGGCATACCTACCGCGACTGATCCATTGGTTGCAGCGCGGCTTTTCCTTCGGATTTCCGTTCGAATAAATACTCTGCGAGGCTATCGATAAATGTTGACCGAGCATTTTAGTCAGACCTGCAGGAATTCTACAAACCATCTTGCGCGAGCCGGACATCCTCCGGTTCGCTTAGCAATTACAGATGTCTGATATCGAAGCTGGCCGTTCCTGACCTATTCCTTCTACACCTTTCTATCTCCAGCTACTTCGGCCCATCACGCAGACTTCTGACAATCCTATTCCAGTAGCGCACAGCCTCAAAATGCTGCTCTCTCGTCAACCAGGCTTTGTTCTCAGGGCTGACCGGATCACCGCCAACGATAACGGGTCTAAGCTCGAACAGCTCCATGCCTTTAGGGCGTGCGTGCTTATCCAGGCCAATCATTCTCGCTCTGCCAATTGCGCAAATAAATCTGGAAGGTCGGCCGCTACCAAGATGGCGTATTGACGATCCATGCCTATAAAAGGAATCATTACTATCGGCATAGCGACATCCCACATGTCGAATCCATACGCTTCTCCTCCCCCGCTGGAGCCGAACAAAAATACACCGGGCGCATCCGTCTCGACTTCATATTCACGATTGAAATCAACCAGCTCTTCTGCCTTCCAAAAAATGATGTAGTTATCGCCAATGAATCCTTCGCCGCCGTCGTGAGTCTTAAGGAATTCAAGGTAGCTCTTAGGGAGTGCCGTTCTCAAGTCTTCTGGCAGGCTATCAATGACCGAAAGTTGAGCTGGACCATTGAGCTGTCCTTCTGTTAGTTGATATTTCATCGCTATTTTCCTGAAACTCTCTGCAATTGTTTCCACCAAGGAGTCACCTCCTGCCAATGAGCCAGGTGCGCTCTTCAAATACGGAAGTGCTGCCGTTCTCTGCATAGTAGGTGTCGGCAATGCAAAGTGGCACTGGCTCATCATCAATGAAGATGGTTCGGAGTCTGGCAGGACAGCTCTCAAACGGTTCGAGTCGATACCCTACCTTGTAGGCGATGATATGCCCCCACCGGCGCCCTGGTTCGCCCTGCCCGTCATGAAGATGGGACAATACAGGGCGCGCCGGCCTGCTTCCGGGCCGCCGGCGCCCCCCGCACCACACGGAAGAAGAACAACAACATGCTGAAAGTCATTTTCGATACCGACCCGGGCGTCGACGACGCCCTGGCCCTGCTGTACCTGCACAAGCACGCCCAGATCGACCTGATCGGTGTCACCACCACCTTCGGCAATGCCTCGGTGGAGTCGACCACGCACAACGCGCTGTACCTGAAGCAGGCCTGGGGCCTGTCCGCGCCGATCGCGCGCGGCGCTGAAGGCCCGCTGCAGCCCGAAGACACTCCGGAAGCCTGGCCGGTGCATATCCATGGCCATAATGGCCTGGGCAACCACCCGGTGCCGGAGGTCCTGGATGTGGCCGCTGATGCGCGCCCGGCCCACCAGCTGATCATCGACCTGGTGCGCGCCCATCCGGGCGAAGTGACCCTGGTGGCGGTCGGCCGCATGACCAACCTGGCGCTGGCCCTGCAACACGCCCCGGACATCGCTGGCCTGGTGCGTGGCGTGGTGCTGATGGGCGGTGCGTTCCACGTCAACGGCAACATCACTCCGGCGGCCGAAGCCAACATCTGGGGCGACGCCGAAGCGGCCGACATCGTGTTCACTGCCCATTGGCCGGTCACCGCCATCGGCCTGGACGTGACCACCCGCGTGGAGATGAACCGCGACGGCCTGGACAAGCTGGCCGCCATTGGTGGCGCCGATGCCGAACTGGTCCGCGCCCTGTCGCAGGACTACGTCGACTTCTATCTGCAGGCCGGCCACAAGGGCATGGTCGTGCACGACTGCTGCGCCTGCATCGCCCTGACCCGCCCGGAGCTGTTCCAGTTCGAGCGCGCCAGCGTGCGCGTGGCCACCGACGGCGTCGCCCGTGGCATGACCATTCCCAAGCCGGAAGGCATGGGCTTCGGCCCCAGCGTGTGGGACGGCCACGTGCTGCAGTCGATTGCCATTGGCGTTGATGCGGCTGCGGTGCTGGCCGACATCGAGCAGACCCTGAAGGTCTAAGCGCTCACTGCCCGCCCCGGGACACGGGGCGGGTCTTCGGCACGGTCTCCGGCAGCGTCCACAGCACCGGCAGCACCAGCACCGCCACCAGCGCGATCATCGCCCCCGGCGCCGCCGCCCAACCACTGCGTTCCACCCACCATTGCGCCAGCCAGGGCGTCGCCCCGCCGAACACCGCGGTGGCCATGGTTACCCCCAACGCCAGTCCACTGACCCGGCCCTCGCCCGGGAACTGTTCTGCCGTGGCCGGTGCCGCCACGGCACTGATGCCACCGGCCACGCAGGCCAGCACCACCGCTGCCAGCGCGATGCCCAACGGCGCGGCGGACGCCATCCAGCCGAACATCGACAGCGGCAGCAGCGCCGCCAGCACCGTCAGCCCCAGCAACAGCGGACGCCGCCCGAAGCGGTCGGACAACGCGCCGCACAGCGGGGTGATCGCGATCACCGCCACCGCTGCAATGGTCGACAGCCACAGCGCATCGCCTTCGTCATGTCCCTGCGCGTGCAGGAACGCCGGCACATAGGTGATGCCCACGTAGTAGGTGATCGACCCCAGCGCGGAAATCGCAAACGTGCGCGCCACCGCACCCGGGTGGTTGCGCAGGACATGCCGCAGCGGCGTGGCCGGAATGCTGCCCTCGCGTCGCTGCCGTTCGAACTCCGGCGATTCGTGCATGCCCGAACGCGCTATCAGGATCACCAGTGCCAGCGCCGCGCCGAAGAAGAACGGGATTCGCCAGCCCCAGCTGTCCAGCTGTGGCGCAGGCAACAGCGCCACCGTGAGGGCGGAGATCGCCACCGCCAGCAACGCACCTACTTCACTGGCCGCCGACGCCAACGAAGTGACCAGGCCACGTCGGCGCATCGGCGCGCTTTCCAGCAGATAGGCGACCACGCCGGTGTATTCGCCGCCCACCGAGAACGCCATCACGCAGCGCAGGATCAGCAACATCACGCCAGCAGTCGCGCCGGCGGTCGCGGCGGTCGGCAGCAACGCGGTGGCCAGCATGGCCGCCGCCATCAGCGCCATCGAGGCCAGCAGCATCCAGCGCCGGCCGAGCCGGTCGCCCAGGTGGCCGAAGCAAAGCGCACCGAGCGGACGCATCAGATAGGACACCGCAAAGCCGGCCAAGGTAACCAGCATCGCCTCCTGGCCGCCGCCGAAGAACACCCGCGACAGCACCGTGGCGAAGTACAGGTACAGGGTGAAGTCGTACCACTCCACCACCGTGGACAGGCCGGCCACCCACATCGAGCGCTGCCGCCCCGCGGTCATTGCGTGCTTTCCTTCATGGCCGAAGGATGTCATGGCGGCAGTGACGATGCAGTAGATCCACGCCGTGCGTGGATGCCCCGGAAGGGAAGCAGTAGATCCACGCCATGCGTGGATGCTCGCCCTCCGTGGCAAACGGGGTCAGAGCCCTTTGCCATTCGCAAAGGGATCCGACCCCACTCTGTCACCGTGCCCGACGCAGGGTGATCAACGTGATCTCCGACGGCACGCCGATGCGGGCCGGGAATCCCGCCCACAGGCCGGCGCCGTTGCTCACGTACAGCGTCATGCCATCCACCGTATAGCGGCCGGAAACGAAGCCGCCGTTGGCGCGCTTCACCAGCTGGTCCATGCCGATGATCTGGCCGCCATGGGTGTGCCCGGAAAGCTGCAGCTTCACCCCGCGTGCAGCCGCTTCGCGTGCATTGCGAGGCCGATGGTCAAGCAGGATCACCGGTGCGGTCGGGTCGGCACCGGCCAGTGCGGCGTCCAGGTCGGGCAGTGGCAGGCCGTAGCGCGAGGCCACCGGATCGGTCACCCCGGCGATGGTCAGCGCGGCATCACCACGGCGCACCTGGGTGTGGCTGTTTTCCAGCACCTGCATGTGCAGCGCGCGGAACGCCTGCATCCATTCGCTGTATTGCGCGTAGTACTCGTGGTTGCCGGTGATGGCGATCACCCCGTCCGGCGCTCGCAGGTCCGCCAGTGGGGTGTAATCGTTGCGGCGCGCCTGCACGCTGCCGTCGATCAGGTCACCGGTGATCACCACCAGGTCCGGTTGCAGCGCATTGCTTTCCGCCACGACCTGGCGCACCCAGGCGCCGGTGAGCAGGCGGCTGGCATGGATGTCGGTGAGCTGCAGCACGCGGTAGCCATCGAAGGCCTGCGGCAGGCCGGCAATGGCCACTTCGATCTGCCGCGGCTTGGGTACGGCCATGCCCTGGCTGACACCGAAGCCGCTGAGCAGCAGCGCCAGCACCGCAACGGACGGGCGTAGCGCCCTGCCGCGCAGTGCAGACAGGGCACGCGGTGCGCGCAACAGGCGGGCAGCCAACAGTCCGGCGTCCAGCACCAGCAGCGCCAGGGCCAGCAGCAGCACGGCGGTGGAGCCGGTGGCCAGCGTGGCGATGGCCATCTTCGGAATCTCCGGCGAGGCCATCGTGCCCCAGAAGCTGGCGACGATGCGCAGCTGCACGGCAATGCCCACCAGCAGCGCGGACAGCACCACCTTCAACCAGACAGGCAGGCGCAACGGCCAGAACAGGCGCCAGGCCACATACAGGCCCATCAGAAAACCAATCGTACTCAGCACTACGACAATCCAGAACGGCAAACAGGCCCGCCATGGTGACGGCAGAAGATGGCAATGGATAGAGCCGAGCTCAGGCCCGGCCCCGGCGCCATCATGCTTCGGGCAAGCGCTCCACCCGCAATCGTGTGATGCGGCGCTTCTCCATCGCCAGCACGGTGATGCGGATACCGGCCACCTCCAGCGTGTCGTCGATGTCGGGCAGGCGCCCCAGCTGTTCCAGCACCAGCCCGGAGATGGTCATGTAGTCCGCACTGCGCGGCAGTGACACGCCGGCCAGCCGCTGCAGGTCGTCCAGGGTCAGCGCGCCGTCGGCGTCCCAGCAATCCTCGCCCTGCGCGACCACGCCATAGCGCTCGTCCTGGGTATCGGCGAGGTCACCGGCGATGGCCGCCAGCAGGTCGTTGGCGGTCACCAGGCCTTCCACGCTGCCGTACTCGTCCACCGCCACCGCCAGCGGCACCGGGTGCTGGCGGATCAGCTCCAGGGCCTGCAACGCACTGGCGCTGGACAGCACGTACTGCGGCTCGCGCAGGTTGCCTTCCAGCTGCAGCGGCTTGCCCTGCAGCAGGTCGGCCAGCAGGTCGCGGCTCTGCACCACGCCACGCAGGCTGTCCAGGTCACCGTCGCCCACCAGCATCCGCGTATGCGGCGACGCCACCAGGCGGGCGACCACGTCGTCGTCACCGCGCGCCATGTCGATCCACTGCACGTCGGCACGCACGGTCATCACGCTGGACACCGGGCGGTCAGCCAGGCCCAGCACGCTGCGGATCATCTCGTGCTCGGCCGGCTGCAGGCGTTCTTCGGTACTGCCGCGTTCATCGGCTTCTTCTTCATCGTGGCCGTTGGCCTGGCGCGCGCCCAGCAGGCGCAGCACTGCATCGGCGGTACGCTGGCGGAACGGCTGGCGCTGCTCGTTGCGCTCGCGGTTGAAACGTATCCACTGGTTGAACGCTTCCACCAGGATCGAGAACGCGATGGCCGCGTACAGGTACCCCTTCGGAATCCTGTAGCCCAGGCCCTCGGCCACCAGGCTGAAACCGATCATCAGCAGGAAGCCCAGGCACAGCACCACCACCGTCGGGTGCTTGTTGACGAAGCGGGTCAGCGGCTTGCTGGCCAGCAGCATCAGCGCCATCGCGATGGTCACCGCCGCGTACATCACGCCGAGGTTGTCGACCATGCCGACGGCGGTGATCACCGAGTCCAGCGAGAACACCGCATCGAGCACCACGATCTGCGCCACCACCATCGCGAAGCTGGCGTAGACCTTCTTGCCATCTTCGTGATGCTCGCGGCCTTCCAGCCGCTCGTGCAGTTCCATCGTGCCCTTGAACAGCAGGAACAGTCCGCCGCCCAGCAGGATCAGATCACGCCCGGAGAAGCTGTGCTCGAACAGGGTGACCAGCGGTTCGGTCAGTTTCATGATCCAGGCCAGCGCGGCCAGCAGCACCAGCCGCATCAGCAGCGCCAGTGCCAGCCCGATCACCCGCGCGCGGTCGCGCTGGTGCGGCGGCAGCTTGTCGGCCAGGATCGCGATGAACACCAGGTTGTCGATGCCGAGAACGATCTCCAGCACGACCAGGGTTGCAAGGCCCATCCATATCGAGGGGTCAGCCAACCATTCCATTTCAGGTCCGTTTCGTCAGTAAGGGGAAAGTGATGCGGTGCAGGCGTGCGGCGCAGCGAAGATCAATCCGCATCCTGCGCCTGCATGGGGTCATGCCCGAGCAGGTCGCCGGGGCTGCATTGCAGTTCGCGGCAGATCGCATCGAGCGTGGAAAAGCGGATCGCACGCGCCTTGCCGGTCTTCAGGATCGACAGGTTGGCCAGGGTGATGTCGATGCGCCCAGCCAGCTCGGACAAGGTCATGCCACGTTGCTGCAGCATGCGGTCGAGGGTGATGACGATCGCCATCAGATCACACCGTCCAGATCGTCGCGCATCGCTGCGCCGACGGTGAACACCCGCGCCAGCACGAACAGCATCAGCACCGCGACTAGGCCGGTGATCGACATGCCGCCGCCCACTTCCATCCAGGCGAAGTCCGGCCCCATCCAACTGGCGTAGAGCCCGATCACGATCGACAGCACCTCCATCGCCAGCATCAGCCAGGCCATGCGTTGCAGGCGCACGGCATTGGCATGGGTGAAGGGGCGCTCGTTGGCCGCAGACCGCAGCAGCCGCGCCAGGTGGCGCAGGAACACCAGGCACAGCACCAGCAGCGCGACGATGGCGGCAAGGACCACGCAGAAATGCAGGAACAGATGCGAACCGTGTATGGCCGCCGCGTGCGCATCGTGCACGCTGTCCAGCAGCCAGCTGCGGTCGTAGGCCACCAGCGGCACTGCCAGCAGCGCGGCCAGGATGCCCAGCCAGCACATCGCGCGCACTGCCTGCACGGCGGTCTGGGCCAGGGTGAACAAGCCGCGCGCAGGAAGGGCGCGGGCGGGACGAACGGTCAAGCAGCCTCCGATGTGGAGCGGCGCTGCCGCCCCGGGGTGGATTTATCGATAAACGATATATCACATCCACGAGCTGTTGGCTGAATCGCTTCCGCTCCGGCGGCGTTGCCGGGTGGGTGCCATCGTGGGCCCAGCTGACCGCATAGCGGCCACTGGCCCACGGAACCATTCACGCCATGCCCGGCTGGCCCTGCAGCAGCGTGGCGGCCTCGGCGGGCTGCAGCGGCGTCAGGCCGTTGGCATCCATCAGCGACTGCAAGCGCAACGGACACGCCCGCGCTTGACAGCACCCGGCCCCAAGCGGGAATATCAGTTAACGAATTAGTTAACTGACCCCATGGACCGCATCTTCGAAGCCCTGGCCTCCACCGCACGCCGGCAGATCCTGGCCTATCTCAGCGCTGGCGAGCTCAGCGCGGGCGAGCTGGCCGAGCGCTTCGACTTCAGCAAGCCGGCACTGTCCAGCCACCTGCGCATCCTGGAAGACGCCGGCCTGATCGAACGCGAGAAGCGCGGCCAGTTCGTGTACTTCCGGCAAGTCCCCGACCGCCTGGCCAACACGTTGTTTTCCTGGGCCGCCGAAGTCTGTCCGGTCGGTGGCCCGCTGAAGCGCGAAGCGCGCGCGCGCCGCAAGACACCCGCCCGCTGAGGAGCACTGCGATGCCCGGTTCGACCCGCACCAGCCGTTCGTTCCCGAGTATCCAGCTTCCGGCACACGACGGCGGTGGCCCGGTGGAAGTCACCCTGATCGCGCAGCTGGGCATCGGTGCCGGCGATGTGCTGGTGAGCGATGCCAGCCAGCGCCAGCGCCACCATCCGGCCTTCATCGATGCACTGGACGAGCCCTCGGCGCGGCTGGGCGGCATGCACCTGCAGCACGGCGATGCGTCATCGCTGTACAGCTTCGTGGTGGGTGCCGGCGGCCATCCCTTCCATCGCCATGCCGGGCCGCGCATGTTCACCGCCATCGCCGGCAGTGCAGGTACCGAACTGCGGTTTGCCAGCGCATCCGATCGGCAGCTGGCGGATGATCCCGCGCACTTCCTGCGGTCGCTGCGTCGTGTCCGCATCCCACCGGATTGCCTGTTCACCGTGCGCTTTGGCGGCGGCACCTGGCACCAGTTCGCCTCGAACAGTCCGGCACACCCTGCCCTGTTCGCGCTCTCGTGCCACAGCAATGAGCTGGCCGGGGCGATGAGCGAGCAGGCACGCGCACAAGCGCAGGCCAATGCCGCAGACATTCCCAGCCTGACCGACGTGCTGCCTGCCGCGCACTGGCCCACCGCAACCACGCTGGCGGCCACACCGTTGCTGCAGTTGTCACTGCAGGCGGCCGCACCCAGCCTGCGCGCGCGCCTGTGCGCGCATACGCGCACGCTGCTCGGGCCGCTGCGCCGCTTCAGCCTGGAGCCACTGCGTGGATTCGTGGAACGGGCGACGCCGGCGTACCCGGTCTGCAGCAGCGCGGCGCCCACGCAGGGGATGCTCGCCAGCGCACTGCCACACAGTCACTACAACGACACGACCACGCTGGCGCTGCACGGCGGGCAGACCGGCCATCGCTCCGCCTCCGCACTGCTGGCCGACGTCCTGGACGGATTCCTGCGCAACCCGCCAGCCGGCGTCGGCCGCTTGATGGCCCTGCGCAATCGCCTGGTTGCGCCGCTGCGTCTGCGCACCTCCGCGCTGGGTTGCCCGGTGTCGTCACTGCTGTCCAGCGACCGCAGCCGCGTCTTCGGTGGACGTTTCCCGGTACTGGATGCGCGGGTGGATGCGGAAGACCGGTGCGCCGAAGTGCTGCTCGGTGCCGATGACCGTCATCTGCGCTTCCGCAGCAGCGTACGCGTGCAGTTCAACGAGGACGGACAGGTCGAGATCAGTCTGGGCTCGCGCGTGCAGACGCTCAATGCATTTGGCCGTTTCTACATGGCGATGATCGACAGCGCGCATCGCCATTACGTGGCCCCCGCACTGCTGCGTCGCGCAGTGGAACATGCGCTGGCGCCGGAACTGGCAGCGTGGTCCGGTGAGCCAGCGCACTCCTGACCCGCGGATGCAATGCACGGGACGCTGTGTGGCCCCGCAATCAGACTACGATCTCGCCCTCGTCCTCGCCATCCCAGTAATGGAGGCGGCTGGCGTGCACGTGGATCAGCACCAGCCCCGGCGTGTCCACGCCCTGTTTGAACCATCGCTCCAGGTCCTTCACCCAGTGCTGGGCCATCGTGCCGCGATCGCGGATCAACGCTGCCCTGCCCTGCACGTGTACGAACAGCGGCGGCTTGCCCAGCAGCGACTTGCTGCCGGTGAGACCCAATGCCACGTTCGGGTCGGCGCTGATCTCGCGCACCATGTCGGTCTCTTCCATGGTGAAGAACCAGCTGTCGCCGTCGTAGTCCACATCGCCGTTGTTGCTCATCGGGCGGCCAGCGATCTGCCCACCGGCATGGGTCTGCAGCATGGTGAAATCGATGCCGGCCATCTTCTTGGCCAGTTCGGGCAGGGTGAGCGTGCTCATGGGCAGTTCCTTCGACAGGTGGACGCCCAGCGTCTGCCCAGTGCGGTGACCGAGGCGTGGATGGCTGCTGCCGGTTTCTTCACGCGGTGAACCTATGCGGCATTCCCGCGCGCAGCGCACTCGCGCTGCGGTGGCCCTCAACGGTCAACGCGGATAGCGGAACACCAGATCGTCCGGATCGCTGCGCACCGCCTGCGCATCCAGCACACCGCCAAGGCGAACCGCCACGGCCTGCGAGGCGTGGTTGTCAGCTGCCATGTAGCTGACCAGAGTCGGCAGGCAACGCACCACGAACGCCCAATCACGCAGCGCCGCCGCTGCTTCGCTGGCGAAACCCTGCCCTTCCTGCCCCGCATACAGCAACCAGCCCAGTTCCTGTTCCGGGAACAGCGGGCCGTGATTGATGCCTACCTGGCCGATGCACTCACCCGTGTCGCGGCGCTCGATCATCAACGCGCCGTGCCCGAACAGATGCCAGCTGGCCAGGTCGTGGCAGAACTGTCCCCATGCAGCGACCTCGCCGAACGGCCCGCCCATGCCGCGCGCGCGGGGCGAGGCCAGGAATGCGGCATACACGGGGAAGTCGTCCAGGCGCTGCGCGCGCAGGCGCAGGCGGGGTGTTTCCAGCAGCGGAATGTCGATCATGCGTGTATCGGTCAGTACACGGCCAGGAAGCCACAGCCGCGGCGCTGTGGCTGGCCTTCAACCGTCACCTGCACGCTGGCCGATGTATCCACGCCTTCGGCATTGCGGCAAGGCTCGCGCTTGATCTCGACGATGGTCGGCTGCTTGCCCAGCTCACCGTTGAGTACGGTCAACGAACTGGGCGCACCCGCGGGTTGGCCGAGGTAGCGCAGTGTTCCAGCGCTGCCGCGGCCAGCAACGGTGAGCGTGGCATCGTGGTTGCCCTTGCCGGTGGAGGCGATCTCGATGGACCAGCCCTCACCACCGCCGGTGAAGGCAGGTACCGGGCTGGCATCCGCGGCGATGGAAGGATGACGCGGCGCATCGGCGCCCACA
This sequence comes from Stenotrophomonas sp. PA-6-5C, assembly GCF_021605635.1. Lineage (NCBI taxonomy): Bacteria > Pseudomonadati > Pseudomonadota > Gammaproteobacteria > Lysobacterales > Lysobacteraceae > Stenotrophomonas > Stenotrophomonas sp. PA-6-5C. The sequence goes on along the minus strand of NZ_WKEE01000007.1, from coordinate 74,505 downwards.
TCGGCTTGCGGTGCGCTGCTGGCGCAGCCAGCGAACAGGCCCGTCAGCAGCGTGGCAGTCACAACGGAACGCAGAGTCATGGCGTACTCCTCCGGCAGACGAGGCTCCAGTCTAGGCAGCAGCACGTGCGCTGGCGATGAACAAGGCTATCCTCAGCGTGCCGCACGCCCACCCGTAGCCACCTGCACCCGGTCGCGGCCAAGCGATTTGGCCGCGTACATGGCGGTGTCGGCAGCGCGTACCAGCGCGTGCCAGCCGATCGGGTCAAGCGTGCCCTGGGCAACGCCGAAGCTGGCGGTGACCCGCAGGATGTCGCCGCTGCCCAGCACGATGTCCTTGCCGCGCAGTGCCACCCGCAGCGACTCGGCCAGCTGCCGGCCACTGGCCAGATCACCATCAGCCAGCAGCACCAGGAATTCCTCGCCGCCGTAACGGGCGACGCTGTCGTTGCGGCGCAGGTGGCTGCGCAGCAACTGCGCCACCTGCACCAGCACATCGTCGCCGGCCGCATGGCCCTGCCCATCGTTGATCGACTTGAAATGATCGACGTCCAGCAGAATCACCACCGCCTGCGTGCTTCCATCGGCATGCCGCTGTCGTGCCAGTCCCTCCAGCGAGCGTCGGTTCAACAGGCCGGTCAGCTGATCGGTATCGGCCAGTTCGCGCAGCTCGCGGGTCAATGCCGAACGCTGGTGCGACTTCGCCCGCAGCACCTCGATGGCATCGAACAGGCGCTGCATTTCCGCCATCGGGTGGGTGGCATGCTGCTCGGTGCCCGGCGTGTCCGAGGCGATCTGGATCACCTGCGCCTGCGCCTGCAGCAACGGCCGCAGGATCTGCACGTGGGCGATGCGCAGTGCCAGCGCAAGCAGCAGCAATGTCCCCAGCACCGTGGCAGCCAGCACGGCCAGGCGTACCGCTTCCTTGTTGCGGGTGTGCTCGAAGCGCGCGATCGAAACGCCGAGGTAGCCATCGCGCAGCGCTTCCAGCGATTGCAGGGTGGGCACGTAGCGCGCGGTGAACTCGGCCGCCGTCCAGGGTGGCGGTACCCCACGCCGGCCATCTTCGATCAGCTGTTCCACCATCGGCAGCGACTGGCCGAACAACTGCCGGCGCGCCATGTCCCAATGCCAGGACAGCGTCGGCTCGCTGCGGAACACCGATTCGTGGCTGGCGGCCAACCGCCACAGCTCCAGCAGGCGGCCCTCGGTCTGCTGCGCGGCGCGCACCTGCGGCTCCCGCCACGCGCCGGGCACTGCCAGCGGCGCCATCACGTTCGATGCCAAGCGGCCACCGTGCTCGCGCAGGTCGATCAGGATCTGCCCCTGCATGGCAGGAATCGCGGCTTCGCGATCGGCGGCGACCAGGTCGCTGATCTGCACCGACATCAGCGCCTGCAGCCGGTCGTACACCGCGAACATGCTGTTGATCGCGTGCTCCACCTCCTCTGCCGAGCGCTCGCCCCTGGGCAGTGCGGCGACGCGGTCCACCGCAGCGCGCGCGGTCTGCAGCCGCCGCTGCGCTTCATGCAGGCGCGGTGTTTCGTCCACCGCCTGCGGGTCGGTCTGGAACACGGTCTGCAGGTGCTGCGTCGCTGCGTCCACCCGCTGCCGGGCGACCACCAGCTGTGCAGCCAACCGGCGCTGCTCCTGCGCATCGGCGCTGTCGGCACCGAGCAGACTGTTGGCCGGTCCACGCTCGGCCGATACCAGATTGGCCAGCTCGAAGGTCTGCCGCAGTTGCCGCAGGCTGACCAGGTTGGCCTCGGCTTCGGTGTAGCGCTGCGTGCCCTGCACCAGCGCGATGGCCATCAGCGGCAGCGTGCACAGCACGAACAGGCCAGCGAGGATCCAGAGCCAGGTCTGCAGTCCGTTTGGCGATGCCCTGCGGCCCATCGATGTACCCCCTGGCGTGCGGATCAGTGTAGCGCTGCGCTCGCTTGAAGGCGGGTCAAATCCAGCGCTGGTCCACCAGTTCGCGCTTCACGTAGGCGTAGAACACCGGCGCGGCCACCAGTCCGGGCAGGCCGAACGCCGCTTCCATCACCAGCATGGCCAGCAGCAGCTCCCAGGCGCGCGCCTGGATCTCGCCGCCGACGATGCGTGCGTTGAGGAAGTATTCCAGCTTGTGGATCACCACCAGGTACAGCAGCGCAGCCACGGCCACGTAGAACGACACCGACAGCGCGACGATGGTGATGATGGTGTTGGAGATGATGTTGCCCACCACCGGCAGCAGGCCGGCGATGAAGGTGATCAGCACCAGCGTCTTCGACAATGGCAGGTGCACGCCGAACAGCGGCAGCACGCCGAGCAGGAAGATGGCGGTGAACACGGTGTTGAGCAGGGAGATCTTGACCTGGGCGAACACCACCTGGCGGAACGCGGTGGCCAGGCGGCTGGTACGGCCGATCAGTTCCTGCGCCAGCGGACCCATCTTCGGCAGCGGCAATTCGTCGTACAGCGCGATCATCGCGCCCAGCACCATGCCGATCAACACGCGCACCCCCACCTGCACCACCGACGTACCGGCCACGCCCAGCTGGCGCTGGTGCTCGGCGGCCCATTCGTTCACGGCCGCACGCAGCGCCGTCAGGTCTTCAGGGATGTAGGGCTGCAGCAGGGCCGGCACCTGGTGCCGGGAGGTGTTGAGGATGTCCATCAACCGCGCCAGCAGCACATCCGGGCCACCGGTCTCGTTGCGGAAGAACGAGGCCACGCCGATGCCGGCCAGCACCAGTGCGCTGATGATCACCGCCGACAGCACGATCACCGCGATCGCCCGTGCCCGCCCGGCGCGCAGCTTGCCCTCCACGGTGGAGGCCAGCACATGGGTCAGCTGGAACACCAGCAGGCCCGACAGGAGGGTCACCACCAGGCCGAGCTTCAGTGCCAGCCACATGCCCAGCAGCATCATCAGCCAGGCGGCGATGCGTGCGGCGGGAGGCTTGGGCAGGGTCGGGATGACGAGGGACATCGGGGCACATCCTGGTGGGGTGGCCCATGGTAGTGGATTGAGGTGATGCGCCCGCGCACGCACGCGTCCCTGCGGCCGCCGCTTGCCGTCAACGTGCGACCACCGCCCCTGCCGAACGTGCCAGTGCGGCCGCCTGCTGATCACCCTTGCGCTCGCTGTAGCGATCCACCAGGTAGTCCGAACGGCCCCGCGTGAGCAGGGTGAACTTGACCAGTTCCTCCATCACATCCACCACCCGGTCGTAGTACGCCGAGGGTTTCATCCGCCCGCTCTCGTCGAACTCCTGCCATGCCTTGGCCACCGAAGACTGGTTGGGGATGGTCAGCATGCGCATCCATCGCCCCAGCACGCGCAGCGTGTTGACCGTGTTGAACGACTGCGAACCGCCACTGACCTGCATCACCGCCAGCGTCCTGCCCTGCGTCGGGCGCACGCTGCCATCTTCCAGCGGCAGCCAGTCGATCTGGTTCTTGAACACGCCGGTGACCGTGCCGTGGCGCTCCGGGCTGATCCAGACCTGGCCTTCGGACCATTGCGACCACGCGCGCAGGCGCTGCACTTCAGGGTGATCGGCGCCGACACTGTCGAGCATTGGCAGCGCGTGCGGATCGAACACCCGGGTCTCGCAGCCGAGGTGGCGCAACAGGTGCTCGGCCTCCAGCGCCAGCTTGCGGCTGAACGACTGCGGGCGCAGCGAGCCATACAGCAGCAGGATCCGCGGCGCGTGCGTGCGGCTGGTGCCCAGTTGAGACAGGTCGGGCTGGGGAAGCGAGGCTTCGGCCAGGTTCGGGAGGGCGGGACTTGCGATGGAGTCATTCATTCTACTATTCTAGAAATATGGAAACGAAAAATGCAATCGCCGCCCTCACCGCCCTTGGCCATGCCACCCGCCTGGCCGCCTTCCGGTTGCTGGTGGAAGCCGGCCCGGCCGGGCGCATGGCCGGCGACATCGGCACCGCCCTGCAGGTGCCGCCGGCCACGCTCAGCTTCCATCTGAAGGAGCTGCTGCAGGCCGGGCTGGTCGAGAGCGAGAGCCAGGGCCGCAATGTCTGCTACCGCGCCAACTTCAGTGCCATGACCGGCCTGATCGATTACCTGACCCACAACTGCTGCGCAGGCTCGCCCGACCCGGCCTGCAGCCCGACGTCCCCTGATTGCGCCTGCTGACCGGAGATCCGCTTCGTGACCACCCAACGCGTCCTGTTCCTGTGCACGGGCAATTCCGCCCGCAGTGTTCTTGCCGAAGCCACGCTGCGGGCGTGGGCCGGCCACCGTTTCGAGGTGTTCAGCGCCGGCAGCCAGCCGGCCGGCGCGGTCAATCCATTCGCCCTTGCCCAGCTGCAGGCCGAGGGCATCGCCACCGCAGGCCTGCGCAGCAAATCGTGGGACGAGTTCGCTGACGGCGCGCCGATGGATCTGGTGATCACGGTCTGCGATGCCGCAGCGGCCGAGGCGTGCCCGGTGGTGTTCGGCGACTTCGTGCGCACGCACTGGGGCCTGCCCGATCCAGCCGCCGTCGAGGGCAGCGCGGATGACAAGGCGGCCGCGTTCGCGCAGGCGCATGCCATCGTCAAGGCGCGGTTGCTGGCCCTGCTGGCATTGCCCGCTGCCACCTGGTCCGACCGCGGGCAGTTGAAAGACGCGCTGGATCGCATCGGTTTCGTGCAACCCGAGGATGGCCAGGCATGAGCGCGCCGGCACCAATGGGGTTCTTCGAGCGCTACCTGACGCTGTGGGTGGCGCTGTGCATCGTCGCCGGCACCCTGCTTGGCCACGCACTGCCGCAGCCATTTACTGCGCTGGCGTCGGCGGAGGTGGCCAAGGTCAACCTGCCCATCGCCGTGCTGATCTGGCTGATGATCATCCCGATGCTGCTGCGGGTCGATTTCAGTGCGATGCGCCAGCTCGGCCAGCACTGGAAAGGCATCGGCGTGACGTTGTTCATCAACTGGGCGGTCAAGCCGTTCTCGATGGCACTGCTGGGCTGGTTCTTCCTGCGCCACGTGTTTGCCGATGCGCTGCCCGCCGCACAGGTCGACAGCTACATCGCCGGGCTGATCCTGCTGGCAGCCGCGCCCTGCACCGCCATGGTGTTCGTGTGGAGCAACCTATGCCGCGGCGATGCCAATTTCACCCTCAGCCAGGTGGCGTTGAACGACGCGATCATGGTGGTGGCGTATGCACCGGTCGTGGCGCTGCTGCTGGGCCTGTCGGCGATCAGCGTGCCGTGGGACACGCTGCTGCTGTCGGTGTCGCTGTACATCATCGCGCCGGTGCTGGTGGCCGCACTGCTGCGGCGCTGGCTGCTGGCCCGCAGCGGACAGGCCGGCCTGCAGACCGCGCTGCGAACGCTGGGGCCGGTTTCGCTACTGGCGCTGCTGTTGACGCTGGTGCTGCTGTTCGGCTTCCAGGGTGAGCAGATCGTGCGGCAGCCGCTGGTCATCGCCATCCTGGCGGTACCGATCCTGATCCAGGTCTACTTCAACTCAGGGCTGGCCTACCTGCTGAACCGACGCCTCGGGGTCGCCCACTGCGTGGCCGGTCCCTCGGCGCTGATCGGCGCCAGCAACTTCTTCGAACTGGCCGTGGCTACCGCCGTGGGCCTGTTCGGCGTGCATTCCGGTGCGGCGCTGGCGACGGTGGTCGGCGTGTTGATTGAAGTGCCGGTGATGTTGTCGGTGGTGCGCATCGTCAATGCGTCGCGCGGCTGGTATGAGCGACGCTGAGGCGGGGCCGCGCCGTACGCCTGTCCGCGGGCTTCCAGCACGGTAGGCCTCAACACCGACTTCACCCGTGATGGGCTTCGATGGCTGCACAGGTTCTCGACCTCCATCCGCCCTGCCCACCCTGAGGACGTTGCCGTGAACACATCACTTCACTCTCTTGCGAAGCTGGCCGCCCGTGTGTTGCTGATGCTGCTGTTCCTGGTATCCGGCCTGGGCAAGCTGTCCGACCCGGCGGCAACACAGGGCTACATGACGGCGATGGGTCTTCCCGGCATCCTGCTGTGGCCCACCATCCTGTTCGAGATCGGCACGGCCCTGTGCATCCTGTTCGGCTTCCAGACCCGGGTAGTGGCAGCGGTGCTGGCCGCCTTCAGCCTGGTCACGGCCTTCATCTTCCACCACCAGCTGGCAGACCAGGTGCAGCAGATCATGTTCCTGAAGAATCTGGCCATCGCCGGCGGCTTCCTGCTGCTGGCGTGCAGCGGGCCAGGGCGCTACAGCGTGGACGCGAAGCGCGGCAAGCCCTGAGGCGGAGAAAGCGCGGCATCATGCCGCCTCGCCGTTGCGCTCAGCTGCGTCTGGGCGCAGCCGTCGAGCCCCGCACCATCAGGCTGAACTCCAGCGTCTGCTGACGCGGCACGTCGACCTGTTCGATGATGGCGAGCAGCAGGTTGACCGCGCGCTCGCCGATCTCGCGCATCGGCTGCCTGATGGTCGTCAACGGAGGCGTCAGGTAACGCGATGAAGCCAAGTCGTCGAAGCCGACGATGGAGATGTCATCGGGCACGCGGACGCCCAGATCCCGGCAGGCTGCCAGCGCACCCAGCGCCATCTGGTCGCTGAAGCAGAAGATCGCGGTGGGTGCGGACGCGACCGTCAACAGCGCCGTCGCAGCCGCATGGCCGGACTCCACGGAAAAGTCACCCGGCACGACGCTGAGGTGGCGCAGACGGCCACGTGCCCTGCCAGCGGCGCGAACCCCTTCCAGCCGTTGCGTGTGCAGGGGATTGTCGGGCGGCCCGCCTACCACGGCGACCCCCTCATGCCCCAGGCCGTACAGGTGTTCCATCACCGCGCGCGCGGCGGCGGCGTTGTCGATGTGGACGCTGGGAATGCCCAGCGCGGGGTCGAACTCGCAGCCGTTGACCACCGGCGCGGCGACACCCCGTTGCTCGACGATATCGCGCGCCGTCGGCGGCAGGCGATGCCCCAGCACGATCAGGCCATCGGCCTCGTTGCGCCGGAGCATCTGCGCGTAACGCTCCTCGCGCTCGGGCAGGTTCTGGGTATCGCCCAACAAGACGGCGTAGCCGACGGCCTGCGCCGCGTCCTCCGCGCCCTGCAGGATCTGCGCGAAGAACGGGTTGGCAATGTCCGGCACGGTAACCAGGATCTTGCCGCTGCGCTGGGTCTTGAGCGTCCTGGCCACCGTGTTGGGAACATAGCCCAGCGCCGCAGCGGCCTGCTCGATGCGCGTGCGGGTGGCCGGCAGGACTTTGTCCGGCCGGGAAAGTGCGCGCGACACCGTTCCGGCAGAGACGCCGACGTGCTTTGCGATGTCGTAGATGGTGGCCATGGCGTTAGTTCTCCTGTCCGCTGTGCAGTGCACAACAGGTCCTGCGTGAGCCCCTGCTAGGATAATGCAATCGATTGCATCGAGGGCGAATCACGTTGAAAACGCTCAAGGGTCCAGCGCTGTTCCTGGCGCAGTTCATCGGCGACACAGCTCCTTTTGATCGGCTGGACACACTGGCCGGTTGGGCCGCGGGGCTGGGCTATTCTGGCCTACAAGTGCCGACCAGCGCGCCCCACCTGTTCGATCTGGCCGAGGCGGCGCGCAGCCAGGCGTACTGCGACGACATCGCCGGCATGCTGGCCGGACATGGCGTGCAGATCACCGAGCTGTCCACCCACCTGCAGGGGCAGCTGGTCGCCGTCCATCCCGCCTATGACGCGCTGTTTGACGGATTCGCGCCGCCGGACAAACGCGGTGATCCTGCCGCCCGCCAGGCCTGGGCGGTGGAGCAGCTGCTGCTGGCCGCCAAGGCCAGCCAGCGCCTGGGGCTGACCGCGCACGCCACGTTCTCCGGCGCGCTGGCCTGGCCGTATTTCTATCCGTGGCCGCAACGCCCGCCCGGGCTGGTGGAGGAAGCCTTCGCCGAACTCGGCCGCCGCTGGCGCCCCATCCTGGATGCGTTCGACGCCTGCGGCGTGGACCTGTGCTTCGAAATCCACCCCGGTGAGGATCTGCACGACGGTGCTACCTTCGAGCGCTTCCTCGATGTAGTGGACCAGCATCCCCGCGCGAAGATCCTGTACGACCCCAGCCATCTGCTGCTGCAGCAGATGGACTACCTCGGCTTCATCGACCGCTACCACGCGCGCATCGGCATCTTCCACGTCAAGGACGCCGAGTACCACGCCAGTGCCAGCAGTGGCGTGTATGGCGGCTACCAGGACTGGATCGATCGTCCTGGGCGATTCCGTTCGCTCGGCGATGGCCAGATCGATTTCAAGGCGATCTTCTCGAAGTTCGCGCAGTACGACTTCCCCGGCTGGGCAGTGCTGGAGTGGGAGTGCTGCCTGAAGCACCCGGAAGACGGCGCACGCGAGGGTGCCCCCTTCATTCGTGACCACATCATCCGCGTGACCGAGCGCGCCTTCGACGACTTTGCCGACAGCGGCACGGACGCCGCTTCACTGCACCGCATGCTGGGAATCTGAGCCGATACCGCCCCGGGAGGGCAATCCATGACGCACGCGATGTCGCGCTTGGGCGCGATGATGTTTCTGCAGTTCTTCATCTGGGGAGCGTGGTTCGTGACCCTGGGAACCTATCTCGTCCAAGGCCCGCTGCAGGCCAGCGCAAGCCAGGTGGCGACGGCCTTTCTCAGCCAGTCCATCGGCGCCATCGTGGCTCCCTTCCTGGTCGGCCTGGTCGCGGATCGCTACTTCGCGGCGCAACGCATCCTGGCGGTTCTGCACCTGGCCGGCGCGGTGCTGATGTGGCTGGCGTCCACGGCAACCGACTTCCGTATGTTCTTCGCCTGCGTCATGGGCTACATGCTGCTGTTCATGCCGACGCTGGCATTGGCCAACAGCGTGGCGATGCGGCACATGCAATCGCCCGAGAAACAGTTCCCGCTGGTGCGGGTGGCCGGCAGCGTCGGCTGGATCGTGGCGGGCGTGCTGATCGGCTGGCTGGGCTGGGAGCAGGCACACCGGCTTGAGTTGACCTTCCGGATGGCGGCGATGGCGTCGCTGGCCCTCGGTCTGTACGCGTTCACCCTGCCGCACACCCCGCCGTTGGCGCAGCAGCGCGACGCCGGGCTGGGGCAGATCCTGGGGCTGGATTCGCTGCGGCTGTTGAAGTCGCGCTCCTACCTGGTGTTCTTCCTGGCCTCCATCGCCATCTGCATCCCGCTGTCGTTCTACTACAACTTCACCAACCCGTACCTCAACGACCTGGGCGTGCGCGGCGCGGCCGGCCTGCAGTCGCTGGGGCAGGTCTCCGAAGTGCTGCTGATGCTGGCCATGCCGTTCCTGTTCGTGCGGCTGGGGGTGAAGACGATGCTGGCGGTAGGCATGGCCGCGTGGGTGGTGCGTTATGCCATGTTCGCCTTTGGCGATGCGGGCGGCGGCTTCTCCCTGCTGGTGATCGGCATCGTGCTGCACGGCATCTGCTACGACTTCTTCTTCGTCACCGGCCAGATCTACACCGATGCGCACGCCGGCCCGGCCACGCGCAGCAGCGCGCAGGGCTTCATCACCCTGGCCACGTACGGCGTGGGCATGTTGATCGGCACGTTCCTGTCCGGCGCGGTGGTGGAGCACTTCACCACGGCAGCGGGACCGGACTGGCAGCAGATATGGCTGTTCCCCGCAGGCGTCGCGCTGATCGTGCTGATCGCCTTCCTGTTGCTGTTCCGCGACCGGCCGGTGGTCGCGGCGCCCCCTTCCACGCCCTGAGGACACCACCCGATGCCAAAGCTTGGAATCGCCATCGTCGGTACGGGCATGATCGGTGCCGTGCATCGTCGCGCGGCGCTGCTGGCGGGTGCCGATATCCGTGGCGTGGCCGCATCCTCGCCGCAACGCGCGCTTGAAGTGGCGCAGTCGTGGAATGTTCCGCGGGCCTATCGGGACATCGAGGAGGTGGTCGCCGATCCACAGGTCCAGGTCGTGCATGTCTGCACACCCAACCATCTGCACCATCCCATGGCACAGGCCGCGCTGCAGGCCGGCAAGCACGTGATCTGCGAGAAGCCGCTGGCCACCACGCTGGAAGACGCCAAGGCCCTGGCTGCGCTGGCTGCCGCGACTGGACTGATCGCCACGGTGCCCTTCGTCTACCGCTACCACCCGGTGGTCCGCGAGGCGCGCGCACGCATCGCGCAGGGCGAACTGGGGCCGCTGCACCTGATCCATGGCAGCTACCTGCAGGACTGGCTGCTGGACCCGGCCAGCAACAACTGGCGCGTGGACCCGACACTGGGTGGCGTGTCTCGCGTGTTCGCCGACATCGGCTCGCACTGGTGCGATCTGGTGGAATGGGTCAGCGGCCAGCGTTTCACGGAGGTCAGCGCAGCGTTCGACACGGTGATCGCCGAACGCAGCACCGATACCGGGCAGAGCTTCACAACAGCAGCGGCCGGTGGCGCGATGCAGGCGGTCACCAGCGAGGACGTAGCAGCGGCGATGTTCCGCACCGGCGCCGGCACGCTGGCGTCGTTGACGGTCAGCCAGGTATCGGCGGGACGCCGCAATCGCCTCTGGTTCGAGATTGATGGTGCCAGGGCCAGCGTGGCGTTCAACCAGGAAGACGCCGAGCGGCTGTGGATCGGCCTGCCCGACCAGCGCGAGGAAGTCTTCGTGCGTGGACCGGGCGCCGGCAGTGCCGAACAACGCCGGCTGTCGGTGCTGCCGGCCGGGCACGCCCAAGGCTACGGCCATTGCTTCGAGGCATTTGTCGCCGACACCTATCGCGCCATCGGAGGCGAGCGGCCCGAAGGCCTGCCCACCTTCAAAGACGGCGTTCGCTCGGCGCTGATCGTCGACCGCGTCATCACATCGGCCAGGACGCGCGCCTGGACCGCCATCGGTTGAATCCCGGGAGGATCTTTTGATGAACACCCCTGTTCGTAGAGCTGCGACGCTCGCACTGCTGCTGCTCGCTACCCTGCCCGCTTTTGCTCGCGAAGCTGCCGGCCCGCAAAAGCCCATCGCGGTACAGATGTACACCCTGCGTAATGCCGGCTCGCTTGAGCAGCAGTTGAAGATCGTCCATGACGCGGGCGTGGGTGCGGTGGAGACGGTGGGCACGCAGGGCGTCAGCGCCACCGAACTCAAGCAGTTGCTGGACAGGTATTCGATCAAGGCGATTTCCTCGCACGTGCCATTGGCCGAGCTGCGCAAGGATCTGGATGGCGTGGTGGCCTTCAACCGATCGATCGGCAACACCACGCTGGTGGTGCCATACCTGGACGCGAAGGATCGGCCGACAGACGCCGCGGGCTGGACCGCACTGGGCACGGAGCTGGGCAGGATCGCGAAACAGGTACGCGCCAAGGGCATGCGCCTGGCCTACCACAACCACGATTTCGAACTGGTCGGCTTCAATGGCCGGACCGGCCTGGAACTGCTGTTCGCAGCCGCCGGGCCCGACCTGCAGACCGAGCTGGATCTTGCCTGGGTGGCGCGCGCAGGCCTCGATCCGGCGGCGATGCTGGCAACGTTCCGCGGTCGGCTGTTCGCGGTACACGCCAAGGACAACGCACCCAAAGGCCAGGCCGAAGACGAAGGTGGCTTCGCCGCCGTCGGCCAGGGCGTGCTGGACTGGAAGGCGATCCTGCCTGCCGCGGCAGCGGCCGGCGTGCAGTGGTACATCGTCGAGCACGACCAGCCACGCGACCCGGCCAAGGTCATCCAGACCGGCGCGGATTACCTGCGGGAACACCTGACCGTCACCCTGCCCGCCAGCGCGCAGCGCTAGCCCGTAAAGGAGCCCTTTCTTGAAGACGATGCTGAAACTGGCTGTGATGGCATGTGGCGCAACGCTGGCGACCAGCGCGTGGTGCAAGGATGACCCTGCCGCCGGCGCAAAACTCTACACCGCGAACTGCACGGCCTGCCATGGCGCAGACCGTGCGGGCATGCCGGGCGCATTCCCCGCCCTCACCGACGTCAGCAAGCGGCTGCAACCGGCGCAGATCAAGGACAAGATCAGGAAGGGCGGCGGATTGATGCCGCCCTTCGCTCAGCTGTCACAACAGGAGATCGACGACATCACCAGCTTCCTGGCGAAGTAGCAGGCAGCCGTTACAACTCGCGCACCCAGATGTTGCGGTAGCTGACCTTGGAATCATGCTCCTGCAGATAGATGGGCGCACACGCATGTGGCGCGTACGAAGGCGCGCCGATGTATTCGGTCTTGCCCGCCAGCACGGTATCGTCCTGCACCAGCACGCCGTTGTGCAGCACGGTGATGCGCGCGGGCGAGGTGAGCCCGCCCCCCGGCGAGAAGCGCGGCGCCTTCCAGAGGATGTCGTAGGCCTGCCACTCGCCCGGTGCACGCGAGGCGTTCACCAACGGCATGGCCTGCTTGTAGATCGAGCCCGCCTGGCCGTTGGCATAGGTCGGGTTGTTGTAACTGTCGAGCACCTGCAGCTCATATAGTTCCTGCAGGAAGATGCCGCTGTTGCCCCGGTTCTGGCCATCGAAGCCCTTCGTATCGGCGGGTGTGCGCCATTCGACATGCAGCTGGATATCGCAGAAGCGCTGTTTGCTGCGGATGCCCTTGCTGCCCGGCACCACGGTCAGCGCCCCGTCGGCTACGGTCCAAGGCACGCGTCCACCCTGCTCGGACTCCCAGCGCGAAAGATCCCTGCCATCGAACAGCACGATCGCATCGGAAGGCGCTCTGCCTGGAGGCGTGGCCACCACTGCAGGCACGGGCGTCCACGCCTCGGTCTTCTTCGGATCGCGCGCGGGATCGGCACCGGCCTGCGCAAAAGCAGATGGCGCGGCCAGCAGGCCGGCAGCGATCAGCAGAGGGCCGATCATCATGGTGTCATCCATCAGCTGGTCCCCCATGCAGGTGTGCCGGGAACATAGGCGAGGGCGCCGTCGTAGCGCCCCGGCACGGCGACGTACTGCAGCACTTCGGTCGCACCGACCTTCGAGGTGAAGAAGCCGAAGATGGCCAGCTGCTTGATCATCGTGAAATAATGCGGCATCGCTTCTCCTTCCTCGGCAGTGCCGGTTTCGGTTACATCGACCGCGCGCTTCCTGGCCTCGGCATCCAGCGTGCGCAGCAGTTCGGTGCGGGCCTGCGGCGCGAGTGAAACGAAGCGGCCACCGGCGCGTTTATCGATATCGGCCAGGCCGGCGCGGAACGTCGCCTGCTGCCGGGCGGTGTAGCAGTCGCTGACGAACGTCGCCATGAAAGCACCGGTGCCGGCATCCTTGGCCCCCGGCGTCTTCGTGCGCGGCAGGATTGTCTCGGCGATCTCGTCCAGCGTGCCGACATCGGCGTCGGAGAAGTGAGGCTTCGTACCGGCAGCCGGCGCCTGCCCATGGACAAGCGCAGGCAGGCCGACCATGGCCGCACCGGTGGCGGCGACGATCATCTTCAGCAGTTCGCGGCGATCCATCAGAGATTCCCCGCTTTCAGTTCACGCACGGCGTGGTCGGCGGCCCGTGCGGTCAGCGCCATGTAGGTCAGCGAGGGATTCACGCAGGCGCTGGAGGTCATGCAGGCACCGTCGGTCACATAGACGTTGGGCGCATCCCACACCTGGTTGTGCTGGTTCAGCACGGACGTCCTGCGGTCACGGCCCATGCGCGCGGTCCCCATCTCATGGATGCCCTTGCCCGGGGCGTAGTCGTTGTCGTGCATCTCCACGTCCTTGACGCCAGCCGCCTCCAGCATCTCGGCGGCATCGGCGGCCATGTCCTTGCGCATCGCCAGTTCGTTGGCGCGCATGGCGACGTCCATCGCCAGCACCGGCAGCCCCCACTTGTCCTTGCGGTCGTGGTCCAGGCGGATCGTGTTGCCGTGGTGCGGCAGCATTTCACCGAAGCCGGTCATGCCGATGCGCCAGTCACCAGGAACGGTCAGCGCCTCCTTCAGGTCGGCACCGATGTTCAGTTCGGCGATCTCGCGCGACCACCCCGTGCGGCTGGCGCCGCCCTGGTAGCCAAAGCCACGCAGGTAGCCGCGCTTGTCGGCAGCGACGTTGCGGAACCGCGGAATATAGAAACCGCAGGGACGACGACCGAAGTAGTACTTGTCCTCGTAGCCCTCGACCCGGCCGGAGGCGCCCGCACCGAAGTGATGGTCCATCACGTTGTGTCCGAGCTCGCCGGACGAAGAGCCCAGCCCGCCTTCCCACACATCGGTGGCCGAGTTCATCAGCAGCCAGGTCGAGTTGAAGGAGGACGCGTTGAGGAAGATCACCTTGGCGGTGTACTGGTAAGTCTGCCCGGTCTCTGCGTCGATGACCTCCACGCCGCGCGCACGCTTGCGGTCCTTGTCGTAGAGCACTTCCTTGACGATCGAGAAGGGCCGCAGGGTCAGGTTGCCGGTTTTCATCGCCGCCGGCAGCGTCGCTGCCTGGGTCGAGAAGTAGGCGCCGAAGGGGCAGCCCAGGATGCACTTGTTGCGGTACTGGCAGTTGACACGGCCCTGCTCGGGCATGGGCTTGGTGATGTTGGCGGTACGCGAGTGGATCATGTGGCGCGTTCCGCCGAAGGCTTTCTGGATCCGCGCGGCCACGTCCTTCTCGACGATGTTCAAGGGAATCGGCGGCAGGAACTCGCCGTCCGGCAATACATCCAGTCCCTCACGCGTGCCGGCGATGCCGGCGAACTTCTCCACATGGTCGTACCAGGGGGCGATGTCGGCGTAGCGGATCGGCCAATCGGTGGCGATGCCGTCCTTGAGGTTCGCCTCAAAATCCAGGTCGGAGAAACGATAACTCTGACGGCCCCACATCAGCGAACGGCCACCCACGTGGTAGCCGCGGAACCAGTCGAATCGTTTCGTCTCGATGTAGGGCGATTCCTGTTCGTCGGCCCACATCCCCTGCAGGTTCTCGGCCAGCGCGTAGTCGCGCATCAATACCGGGAAGGCAGCCTTCATCGCCTGTGTAGGCCGATTGCGATGCGGGAAATCCCACGGCTCCTTCATCGCGTTGACGTAGTCCTTGACGTGCTCGATGTTGCGTCCGCGTTCCAGCATCAGGACCTTCAGGCCCTTCTCGGTCAGCTCCTTCGCCGCCCAACCGCCACTGATTCCGGAGCCAACAACGATGGCGTCGTAATGATTGTCTGCCATGGATCTCTCACCTGGTGGATATCGTTTCAGACGTCGCAGAGGCGGATCGCCTCGCGCAGCGAGCCGATGGGATCCGGCGCTGCAGGCATGAATTCCTGCGCCAGATAACCATCGAAACCGGTGTCGCGGATCGCGCGACAGATGGCGGGGTAATTGAGCTCCTGCTGGTCCCCGATCTCGTGCCGTCCAGGCACGCCGGCGGTGTGGTAATGCTTGAAGCAGGCGTGGTGCCTGCCGATGGTGGCGATGATGTCGCCCTCCATGATCTGCATGTGGTAGATGTCGTACAGCAGGCCGAAGTTGTCCGAGCCGAGCCGCTGGCACAGCTCCACGCCCCAAGCGGAGTGGTCGCACAGGTAGTCGCGATGATCGACCCTGGAGTTGAGCAGCTCCATCACCAGCACCACGCCACGTTTCTCGGCATGCCCGAGGATGCGCTTGAGGCCAGCCTCGGCGTTGGCCATGCCCTCCTGCGGGTCCATGCCGTTGCGGTTGCCGGAAAAGCAGATGAGATTGCGATAGCCGGCATCGGCGACCAGATCGATGTGCCGCGTGTAGCGCTCCACCAGCTGGTCGTGGAACTCGCGGCCGGCAAAGCCCTTGGTGAGGCCCAGCTCGGCGCCGTTGCACATCGAGCTGTATACGCCATGGGCCTTCAGCGTGGGCCAATCCTCCGGGCCCACCAGGTCAATGGCGGCAAAACCGATGCCCTTCACCGTCTGGCAGAGCTGGGCGACCGACAGCTGCGGGAAGGTCCAGCGGGCCACGGAATGCTTCAGGTTGCCCTTGAGCGGCGCAGTGGCTGCAAACGCAGGCAGAACGCCCGCAGCGCCGAGGCCGAGACTGCCGGCAACCGCGATGCGCAGCGCATCGCGCCGCGTGAGCCCCGGGCCCGGTCTGATCGAATGGATGGACATCCACCTTCCGGCCTCCCAACCGGTATCAAACACTGACGATTTCGCCGCAATGCAATCGATTGCACCATAGGGGAGGAAATTGTCTGTTTGCAAGTCGCGGTGCACGAAAGCCGATGCTGCGGGGCACAACGGCAAGTGCGATTGCGGCATTACCGCAGCCGGGCGGATGCAGGTACGCGGCGCACCGATGCGTCGCGAACGAAGGCGCGTGGTTCAAGGCGTTTCGCGTGCATCCCGCGCTCGGGCCAGCGCGCGCAGGTGTCGATGCCAGCGCGGCTCGAATTCCGCATAGCTGTCGATCAGCTGCTGGAATGCCGCAGGATCTCCACGACGGTGCAGAAGCAGCAGGGCTTGCCGACGATGGGCCTGGCCATCGCCCTCCATCAGGAAGTGGACCAGGCTCCACCACGCCAGGTAATAGCCGTTCACGTGCTCGGCGACCGGCGGCCCGCTGTCCTCCACGAGTTGGCGCAGGGTGGGCAGCAGCGCATTTTCGAGGCTGGGGCGCCCGGCGCTGTCGAACCGCAGTTCGCCCAGCCACCAGACCGGATAGCTGGCCGGATCCGGCGCGCCCACGTGCAGCACTCCGCCTGAAAGCCGGCTGGCGCCGAAGTAGCAGGCCATGCCTTCGTTCATCCAACGCCGCGCCGCCAGGCCACTGGCCTCGGCCAACAGCTGGTGGGTCACCTCATGCAGCATCCACTGATGGGGTGCGTCGCCCTCGCCCGGGTAGGCAAAGGCATGGGGCCGACGGTAGTACGCCTCGGCCCATGGGCTGCTGCGGTTGTGTGCCTTGAAGTCGGCCTGATCGCGATACAGCACCAACTGGAAGGCCCCAGCGGTGCCCTGCTGCCCCACGGTCATGGCATAGGACCGATGCAGCGCTTCCACGGCCACGCCGACCGCAGCGGTCTGTTCCGGGGTCGCCGCGCTGTGGATGATGAAATGCGGTGTGCGGGACATGGTCGCAGGCAGGCCCGGTGGCGCAGCCGCAGGCGCTTCTTGCTGACCAGCGCCGCTACCGGCGTCGCCGCAGCCGCCGAGAATCAGCAGCAGGGCCATGCGGGCAAGGCGGATGGGCATCATGTGCGCCCACGCTACAACAAAAACCCCGGCAGGCGCTGGGCCTTGCCGGGGTTCTGCAGGCCAGAGCCTGGCGGGAATCAGAACGGGGTGCACACAGATCAAAAACCAGCTGCGCAACGGAGACTCGCACAGGGCCCTCACCAATGCCGGAAGGTCCATGTCATTGACCCAGCATGTCAATCGACGGGCGCGCGGTGAGCGGCGGACGAGGGCTGGGCGCCTCCATTCGGCGCCTCCTGGCCGGACCAGCCCTGTCCCTCTACCTCAGTGCTTCTGCGCACCGATGGCGCGCAGCATGCACGGGCCCAGCGCTACCATTGCACCAATCGCCAGGTATGGAATCCAGCCGTTCATCAACAGCGCCATTGGATCGCCTGCCACCTTCAGCTTCCGGAAGTCTCCGCCCCCCGCCGCCGAAAGGAATGCGGCTCCAACCAGCGGGAAGAACACTACGCCGAACCAACTCGCAAGTATCCCCTTCCGGTCACGCTGTTGACTTACCCAGGCGCGCAGCGTGCCATCGGGTTGGAAGGTAAGAAATCCATACCCCACCGCAATGCCCAACGGGAAGGTGAGCACCACGATGGTGTAGTAGACCGATGCCATGGCGCCCAGCCCAGACCGTCTCGACAGGCGATCACCGAGGCCAAGGTCCCGCACCCACTCGACCCATTCCGGCATGGGATGTCCCGACTGCTGCAGGCTCCACACATGCCACGCCGCAACCGATGCCGCCGCAATCAGCAGTGACGCAAGCCCCAGTGCCACCCAGGCTATCTTGTGCGCGCCACATAGTGGTTTCTTCGCACGCGGCGGGCGTGCAGCTGGGTGCCATCGGGGAGTGTCGATCACGCGCTTACCTTGCTGACATGCGGGGGGAAGATATTGGCCTGAAGCAGCCTTCGGCGACGGACCCAGGGATCAGGGCGGTAGCGCTCATCGCCGGCCGCATCCAAGCGCTCGCGCAACGGGCCAAGCCGATGGTCGATGACCCGGCGTCGACCGGTGGGGATGATGTGAAGCAATCCGTGCCTCCAAAAATGGGACTATACAAGCGCCTTGCCTCAGTATTCTACGGCCAGCGCCCTTCCACATATCGAGCCCGGCAGAGCCGCACAGGAAGCCCCCTTGCGAAACTCTGAGAGCAGATCCAGCCGATGGACCTCCCAACAGCCTGAAGATCGTCCCTTGCTCGCCTGACTTCACATATGCATGACCATCTCCATTTCTATCGTCATGCCGAGCGAGAAGGTGCAAAAAAAGAGGAGCCCCATAGACAGGGCTCCTCCTTGGTTTACTTCAACCTTTATTACTCAGGCATATCCTAGAACGGGATATCGTCGTCAGCGAAGTCGTCCATCGGCGGCGCCTGCTGCGGCTGCTGCTGCGGACGCTGCTGGCCGTAGCCGCCGCCCTGGTTGCCGCCCTGATTGTAACCACCGCCCTGGCCGCCACGCGCATTGCCGCCGCCGCCACCGCCGCCGTACTCCTGGCGCGGGGCCTGCTGGCGCTGCGGACGCTCGCCGCCGCTGAAGTTGCCACCGCCGCCGCCGCCTTCACCGCGGCCGCCCAGCATCTGCATTTCGTCGGCGATGATGTCGGTGGAGTACTTCTCCACGCCGTCCTGGCCGGTGTACTTGTCGTAACGCAGGCTGCCTTCGACGTACACCGAGCTGCCCTTGCGCAGGTACTCGCCGGCGATCTCGCCGAGCTTGCCGAAGAACACCACGCGGTGCCACTCGGTACGCTCCTGCTGGTTGCCATCCTTGTCCTTGCGGACACTGGTGGTGGCCAGGCTGATGCGGGTGATCGCCATACCGCCCTGGGTGTACTTCACGTCCGGGTCGTTGCCGAGGTTGCCGACCAGGATGACTTTGTTGATGCCGCGCGCCATAGATGGGTTCTTCCGTTGTCCGGGGCTGCTCCAGTGATAGCACACCCAGCGGGGTGCCGATACGCTGGGCCGCCCACGGTTGAGAATGGGGGATATCGGAATGGGTCATCTTACCATTCCTGCCAGCCCCACCCCGTCGGGAAATCGCTGGATCCGCGTCGGATCCAGCCGCGATCGAGGTCCGGCAGGCGCTGCTCAGGTGCCGGCAGGCCGCGCCCGATCCAGGCCGGTGATGCGGGTGACCACCCCCACCGCGACCACCTTCGGCCCCTCATGGCAGTGGAAGCGCAGGCCAGGCCGGATCCGTGGCCGATGGACCTGTAGCCGCAGCGTGTCATTCAGCACCGACATCCTCGCCAGCAGCATCTGGTCAACCGGCAGCGGCACATCGCTGGCCCAGCTGTCGCCGCTGGGAAGCACGAAGTCGGGCCAGATCATGAACAGCTCCAGCTCGCCCGATCGCTCGGCGTAGGCGAAATCCCAGCGGATGCCGTTCCTGGGCGGGCTGAGGCGACCGCCTTCATCAGCTCGCAGGATCCGGATGCGGGCCTCGAAGTCATCGGCAACCGGGTACAGGCGATACGTCACAGCGCAGCTCCAACGGTGATGCCACCCAGTGTGGCAGCCGGGGCCAAGCGCCGGCCAGCAGCACCGCCGCCCACCCATGGCATCATTCCCCGATCATCCCCCTTCCGGCCCCCATGACCATCAAAGGCAAAGCCACCTCCCTGGACATCGCCCACCTGGCCGGGGTCTCCCAGCCCACGGTGTCGCGGGCCCTGCGCGGCAGCCCGATGGTCAACGCCGAGACCCGCGAGCGCATCCTGCGCATCGCCCGCGAGCTGAACTACAAGGTCGACAAGAACGCCTCCAGCCTGCGCCTGCGCAACGCCGGCACCCTGGCCCTGCTGTTCTTCGAGGACCCGACCAATGACGACTCGCTGATCAACCCCTTCTTCCACTCGATGCTGGGCTCGATCACCCGTGCCTGCGCGCTGCACGGGCAGGACCTGCTGGTGTCCTTCCAGCAGCTGTCCACCGACTGGCAGGCCGATTACGAGGACAGCAACAAGGCCGATGGCATCATCCTGCTCGGCTATGGCGACTACCACGAGTCGCGCGACCGCCTGCAACGTCTGGTGGAACAGGGCACGCACTTCGTGCGCTGGGGCGCGGCCCTGCCCGGCCAGCCGGGGGTGTCCATCGGCAGCGACAACTTCCAGGGCGGGCATGACATCACCGCCCACCTGCTGCAACAGGGCTGCCGCCGCATCGCCTTCCTCGGCCATGCCTCCAGCCATTACCCGGAATTCGAGGAGCGCTATCGCGGCCACGTCGAAGCCCTGCGTGCGCACGGTCTGGCGGCCGACCCGGCGCTGCAGCACGATGCGATCACCACCGAAGCGTCCGGTCATGAGGCGTGCCTGGCGCTGCTGGCCCAGGACCGCTCCATCGATGCGATCTGCGCAGCCAGCGACCTGATTGCCATTGGCGCGGTGCGCGCCCTGCGCGAGCAGGGCCTGCGGGTGCCGCAGGACGTGGCCGTGACCGGCTTCGACGACATTCCGCTGGCGGCTTCGGTGTCGCCGCCGCTGACCACCGTGCAGCAGGACACCAAGCAGGCCGGCCAGCTGCTGGTGGAGAAGCTGCTGGCGCTGATCGGCCGGCAGCCGGTGGAAGGCCAGAGCATTCCGGTGAAGCTGGTGGTGCGCGAGTCGTCGCTGCGCACCTAGCACTTTTGTAGTGCCGAGCCATGCTCGGCAGAATGCGTGAAACACACGGCCAACGGCAGCCGAGCATGGGCTCGGCTCTACAAGGCCTAGAGCGCTACGCGCCGCCGGGCATCGCCGTGCGTACCGCCATGCTGAACTCGTCCAGCAGGAACGGCTTGGCGATCATCGCCATGCCTTCGTCGAGGAAGGCCGCGCGTTCCTGCGCCTTTTCCGCATAGCCGGTCATGAACAGGATCGGCAGCGCTGGCCGCGATTGCCGCGCGATCTCCGCCAGCTGGCGACCGTTGAGTCCCGGCAGCCCGACATCGGTGACCAGCAGGTCGATGTTCTGCGCCGACGCCAGGATCGGGATGGCTGCATCGGCATCGCCCACCACCTGGGCGTGATACCCCAGATCTTCCAGCACCACCGTCACCAGCATCCGTACCTGCTCATCATCCTCCACCACCAGGATGGACTGGCCGGCGCCACGCCGTATCGGCTGCGAGACTGCAGGCTCGTCCTCCACCACGGCTTCCGACAACGGAATGAACAACAGCACCGTCGTGCCCTCGCCCACATTGGACTGGATGGCGATGTGGCCACCGGACTGCTGCATGAAGCCGTACACCATCGACATTCCCAGGCCCGTGCCCTTGCCGATGGGTTTGGTGGTGAAGAAGGGCTCGAACGCGCGTTCCACCACTTCCGGCGCCATGCCGGCACCGGTGTCGGCCACCGCCACCATCGCGTAGTCGCCTGCGGGCACGGCCGTGTATTGACCCTCGCGAACGCTGACCGCCGATGCGCGCAGGGTCAGATCACCACCGTGCGGCATCGCATCGCGCGCGTTGATGGCCAGGTTCAACAGCGCGCTCTCGAACTGGTTGGCGTCCAGCGTAGCGTGCAACGGCAGCGGTGAGGGCTCGGCGCGGATACGCACCGCTTCCCCCAGGGTGCTGTGCAGCAGGTGCTGCACCGAAACCAGCAGCGTGTTGATCTCCACCGGCCGCGCATCCAGCGACTGCCGCCGGGAGAACGCCAGCAGGCGCTGGGTCAGTGCCGCTGCACGCTGGGCCGAGGCGGTGGCGGTGTCGAGGAAACGTTCGAGGTCGTCGACCCGGCCCATGTCCAGACGCAGGCGCACGATGTCCAACGCGGACAGGATGCCGGTCAGCATGTTGTTGAAGTCGTGGGCGATACCGCCGGTCAGCTGGCCGATCGCCTCCATCTTCTGCGACTGCCGCAGTGCGGCGTCGCTGGCCTCGCGTGCCGCCATCTGCGCTTCCAGCTCACGGGTACGCTCGGCGACCATCGCCTCCAGCGCGTGCGCGTGCTGTTGGCTGCTGGCAAGGGCCAATTTGGCGGCGGTTATATCGGTGACGAACACATGGAAGCCGTCGATGCGACCATCGGCATCCCGGCGCGGCGAGTAACGCACTTCACAGTCCCGGCGCCCGTACACACGATGCGGCCAGACGATCTCGAACACCGACTCGCGGCCCGCCAACGCTGCCTCCATCGCCGGCCGACGCTGCTGCCATACCGGCTCGCCGATGACCTCGCGCACATGCCTGCCGATCACTTCGCCCGTGGCCAGTTCGAACCAGCTTTCGTAAGCCTTGTTGGCAAAGCGGAAACACAGCGCGCGGTCCACGAACGCGATCAGCACCGGCATCGCATCGGCGATCAGGCGCAGCTCGGACTCGCTGCGCGCCAGTGCCGCACGGCCATCAGCCAATGCGGTGACCTGGTCGCGCACCAAGAACTGCTTCGCGCGTGCACGCAGCGCACCCTGCACAGCGCTGAGCAGCGACATGCTGCCCAGCGGCCGGTCCATCTCCACCACGTTGATCGAGCCGGGCAGCAGCGGTTCGCGGGTGGAACGCCGGTAGGAACGCGCCGAGCGCAGCAGGATGAACGGAATGTCCGACCAGGCCGGCTGCTGCTGCAGCGCCTGCAGCAGCGCTTCGCTGTCGCGCGCCACTGCTTCCTGGGTCACCACCACCAGCCCGGTGCAGTCATCGAGCTGGCTGGCCAATGCCTCCAGACCGGGGGCGATGTGCGGTTTCAGACCCGCGTTGGCCAGCACTGCAGCGATGCTGTCGGCATCGCGGCCGAAGGGAGCAACGATGCGGACAACCGTGCCGCCATCATCGCTATCGGACATTGGACTGGCCCAGCAGCGCTGCGCTGTCACCGACAAATTCGGGCGTGCCGGTGAGGATGCCCTGGAAATCGGCCAGCGCAGCGCTGACCGTGATGCCACGGCCGTCGATCTTCAGTTCGCGGATGGTGTCTTCGTGCGCACCGCCGCGGTTCTTGATCACCGAGATCGCCTTGCGGATGCGTCCCTTGGCTTCGAAGAAGCGGAACAGCACCACCGCATCAGCGATGTAGGACACGTTGAGGCTGCCGGTGGACATGGTGCCGACCAGCCCATGCTGTGGGTTGATCATGAAGGTCGCCACGCCCTTCTGGTTCAGGTAGGACAGCATCTCGTGCAGCTGCAGCATCAGCTGTTTTTCCTGCGGCATGGCGGTGACATAGCCGTTGAGGCTGTCGATCACCAGCACGCTGCAGTTGCGTTCTTCCACGGCCTTGCGCAGGTTCCAGGAGAACTCGCCGGGCGATATTTCCGCGGGATCGATCTGCAGGATTTCCAGCAGGCCCGAACGCAGGTGCTTGTCCAGGTCGATGTCCAGCGCGGAGGCGCGTGCCAGCAGCGTGCCGACCCGCTCGTCGAATTCGAAGATGCAGCTGCGCTCACCGCGCTCGCAGGCGGCCCACACGTATTGCAGTGCCACGTTGGTCTTGCCGCTGCCGGCCGGACCGGTCAACAGCGTGGAGGTACCGCGCAGCGGTCCACCGCCCAACAACCGATCGATCTCGTCCACTCCGCTGCTGATGGGCGTTCCGACGAACCGGCCGTGATGCTCGGAGGCGATCAGGCGCGGGAAAATCTGCACGCCGCCACGACGGATCACCATGTCGTGGTAGCCGGCAACGAAATCGACGCCCCGCAGCTTCTGCACCTGCATCCGCCGCCGCGCAGGGCCGAAGTCCAGGGTCAGGCGTTCCAGCGACAGCACGCCGTGGCACAGGCTGTGCAGCTGGCCATCGCGCTCATCGCCGGTGGACGTCAGGTCGTCCACCAGGAACACCGTCGCGCTTTTGGGCGCGAAGAACTGCTTGAGTGCGAGGATCTGCCGGCGATAGCGCAGCGAATCCTGTGCCAGCAGGCGCAGTTCCGACAACGAATCGAATACGACGCGCGTCGGCCCGATGCTGTCCACCTTGGACATGATCAGGTTGACCGTCTCGTCCAGCTCCATTTCCCACGAGTGCAGCACCGACTGCAGGCGGCCGTTGCCCATCGCCCCTTCGGCCGTACCCAGCTCGAACAGGTGCAGGCCGTCCAGCGACCAACCGTGGGCCAACGCGACTTCGCGCAGCTCCTCGGCCGTTTCCGAGAGCGTGATGTACAGGCAGCGCTCGCCGCGTCGCAGGCCTTCCAGCAGGAACTGCAGGGACAGCGTGGTCTTGCCGGAGCCCGGTGGCCCTTCGAGCAGGTACAGCCGCGCCTGCGGCAGCCCGCCGCCAATGATGCTGTCCAGTCCTTCGATTCCGGTTGTGATCCGCATGCGCGCTCGCATTGACTTCGCTGTATGAGGGGCAGAGCGTATCGGCGCCCCTGTCGACGCATTGTGTGATCCAGCGCACCGATGCCAACGCATTCAGGAATTTTTCACGGCCGTCGTTTCAACGCACCGGCGATCCGCAGTTACGCTATGCGGGCGCAGTCCGCGCAGTACTCCCTCCGCCAGGAGAAGGCCTTTGTCCTCCGCCAGCAGTTCCCACACCGCACCGGTGACGGCGGCGAACGGCGAGTTGCACCTGGGCTGAGGCTCACGCTGCCCTGCCCTCGCACCGGCAATGCCCTTCCGGGCAACTCCCTGTCGAGGTTCCCATGCTCATTCCTGCGTCCGCACACGACGTGCGCGCTCTGCTGTCCTGCACCGGTACCGCTGAAGACGCTGTAGCCCCGCCCGAAGTGATCGCCATGCTGGCCGACCTCACCGCCGCCCTCGAGCCGCAGTTTGCGCCGGCCGCATGGCGGATCGTCGACGCCGGCCGCACGGTGGGCCTGCTGTCCCTGACCTGCACGCCGCAGGCCGGTGTTCTCACCTTCGGCTATGGCATCGCTCCGGCCCACCAGGGACGCGGCCTGGCCGGCGCTGCACTGGCCGAGTTCGTGCAATGGGCGTGGGCGCAGTCAAACATCCACGTGCTGGCGGCCGAAACCGCCGTGGGCAACCTGCCCTCGCAGGCGGTGCTGCGCCGGAACGGTTTCCGCACGGTCGGCCAGCGCGTGGATGCCGAGGATGGCGCACTGCTGTGCTGGTGGCTGGACCGCTGGCCAAAGGCACCATGACCAAAGGGGCATGACGTCGGCCCCGTTCAGCGCGATAAACAGCAGATCAACACACGGAAAGGTGTACGTCGCATGCTGAAGATCGATTCGCTGTCCAAGACGTACGCCAACGGCGTGCACGCGTTGAACGGGGTCACCCTGGATATTCCCCGCGGCATGTTCGGCCTGCTCGGGCCGAACGGCGCGGGGAAATCCTCACTGATGCGCACCCTGGCCACCCTGCAGGAAGCCGACAGCGGCAGTGCCATCCTGAGCATTCCGGGTGAATCACCGATCGACGTACTGCGCGACAAGGACGCCGTGCGCCGCCGCCTGGGCTACCTGCCACAGGACTTCGGCGTGTACCCGAAAGTCAGCGCGCTGGACCTGCTGGAGCACTTTGCCGTGCTGAAGGGCCTGACCCAGCGTGGCCAGCGTCGCGAGGTGGTCGATGGCCTGCTGCAGCAGGTGAACCTCTGGGATGCACGCAAGCGCAAGCTGGGCACCTACTCCGGGGGCATGCGCCAGCGCTTCGGCATCGCCCAGGCGCTGCTCGGCGACCCGCGCCTGGTGATCGTCGACGAACCTACCGCGGGGCTCGACCCGGAAGAACGCAACCGCTTCCTCAACCTGCTGGCGGCCATCGGCGAGAACGTGGCGGTGATCCTGTCCACCCACATCGTCGAGGACGTGACCGACCTGTGCCCGACCATGGCGATCATGAACAAGGGTCAGGTGCTGCTGACCGGGCGCCCCACCGACGCGATCGAGGCGTTGCAGCAGCAGGTCTGGCGCAAGCAGGTGGACCCGTCCGAACTGGCTGACCATGAGGCGCGCTACACGGTGCTGTCCTCGCGCCTGGTGGGTGGCCGTCCGGTGATCCACGTGCACAGCGCCAGCGACCCGGGCGATGGCTTCGCGCCGGTCGCACCCGATCTCGAGGATGTGTACTTCCAGCGCCTGCGCCTGCAGGCGCGTGCCCGTGCAGCCTGAGCGGAGTACACCATGACCCTCGACTTCTTCCGGTTCGAGCTGCGCGAGCAGCTGCGTTCCCCGCTGCTGTGGCTGTTTGCCGGTCTGTTCGCCCTGCTCGCCTTCGGCGCCGCGTCCAGCGATGCGGTGCAGATCGGGGGCGGCAGCGGCAACGTGCACAGCAATGCCCCCACCGTCGTCGCCTCGATGCTGGGCATCTTCACCCTGCTCGGCATGCTGGTGTCCACCCTGTTTGTCAGCAATGCGCTGCTGCGTGACTTCGAACTGGGCACGGCCGAACTGATCTTCGCCAGCCCGATCAAACGTCGCCACTATCTGGCCGGGCGCATCGCCGCAGCGCTGGTGTCGGGCCTGCTGGTATACGTGCTGATCGCCGTTGGCATACTGGTGGCGCAGTTCATGCCCTGGGTCGATGCCGAGCGCCTGGGGCCCACCAACTGGGCCGGCTATGCCTGGACCTTCGCGGTGGTGGTCATTCCCAACCTGCTGTTCACCACGGCACTGCTGTCGCTGCTGGCGGTGACCACCCGTTCGATCCTGTGGGTGTACATCGGCGTCGTCGGTTACTTCGTGCTGTACGGGGTCAGC
The DNA here is from genome assembly GCF_021605635.1 of Stenotrophomonas sp. PA-6-5C. Lineage (NCBI taxonomy): Bacteria > Pseudomonadati > Pseudomonadota > Gammaproteobacteria > Lysobacterales > Lysobacteraceae > Stenotrophomonas > Stenotrophomonas sp. PA-6-5C. Next base: position 47,862 of record NZ_WKEE01000007.1, on the reverse strand, counting down.
AGCGCCCTGCTGCGCGACATCGACAACACCTGGATCGCGGTGCTGACCGAGCCGTTGGGCATGCGTGCGCTGTCGCGCACCATCCGCTACTGGTCCACCGAAGAGCGCAACAGCGGCATTCCGGAACTGGCCGGCTACCTGCTGGCCAACCGCGTGCTGTGGCTGACCGTGGCCGCCGCGCTGTTCGCGGCCACCTTCGCCCTGTTCCGTACCGAGCGCAGCGGCAGTGGCCGCCGCCGCTGGGGCCGCGGCAAGGCGGTGGCATCAGCAGATCCCGCGCCGCTGCGCCCGGCAACGACCACGCTGCCGCGGGTGACGCCGGTGTTCAGTGCAGGCACCGCGTGGCGGCAGTTCCTGCGCCAGGTGCGATTCGATACACGCGGCGTGCTGCGCAGCGTGCCCTTCATCGTGCTGCTGGTGCTGGGCCTGGCCAATTTCCTGCCGTCCGCGCTGTTCCGGCAGACGCTGTACGGCACCTCCATCTGGCCGGTCACCTCGCAGATGATCATGGCCCTGCAGGGCGCCTTCAGTTGGCTGCTGATCATCATCGTGCTGTTCTTCGCCGGCGAGCTGGTGTGGAAGGAGCGAGGCGCACGCATCAACGAGGTGAACGATGCGATGCCGGTGCCCAACTGGGTGCCGTTGCTGGCCAAGTTCGTCGCCCTGCTGGCGGTGATCGCCTGCTTCCAGGCGGCCGGCGCGCTGGCCGCCATGGTCGTACAGCTGGCCAAGGGCTACACCCATCTCGAACCGTTGCTGTACCTGCGCAGTCTTGCGCTGGATTCGGTGGTGTACGTACTGATGGGCGGTCTGGCGCTGGTGCTGCAGGTGCTGACCAACAACAAGTTCTTCGGCTACGCGCTGCTGATCGTGGTGATGATCGGCCAGGGCGTGCTGGGCATGCTCGACTACACCCAGAACATCTACAACTTCGGCAGCTGGCCGATCGCCCCCTATTCGGACATGAACGGCTACGGCCACTTCCTGACCGGGCAGTTGGCCTTCCAGGGCTACTGGGCGCTGTTCCTGCTGGCATTGATGTGCCTGGCGTCAGCGTTCTGGGTACGCGGCGTCAGCCAGGGCCTGCGCCAGCGGCTTGCCCTGGCCGGGCGACGCCTGCGTGGCCCGACCGGCGCGATGGCAGCGCTGGCCGCCGTCGCGTTCATCGCGGTAGGCAGCTGGCTGTACTGGAGCACCAACATCCGCAACGACTTCCTTTCACCGGACCAGCAGCTGGACCTGCAGGCCCGTTACGAACGCGAACTGTCGAAATACCGCAACCTGCCGCAGCCGCGCATCATCGCCGTGGACAACCGGGTGGACCTGCATCCCGAAACCCAGTCGATGGTGATCGACGCCAACTGGACGATCCGCAATACCCACGCCGCGCCCATCCAGGAGGTGCACGTGGCCACGGCCGACGACAAACAGCTGGTAGCCGTCGACCTAGGCGGACAGACGCTGTCGATGCACGACGCCGACCTTGGCTACCGCATCTATCGCCTGGCCACGCCGTTGCAGCCGGGCGAAGAGCGCCGCGTCCATTTCCGTGTGGTGCAGCAGCCCCATGGCATCACCGCAGATCAGGCGCCAAGCAACATCGTCGACAACGGCAGCTTCTTCAACAGCCGCGTACTGCCGTCCTTCGGCTACGACGAACGCATTGAGATCAGCGACCGCAACGAGCGTCGCAAGCGTGACCTCGGCGAGCCACGGCGCATGCCCAAGCTGGAAGACGAAGCCGCACGCGCGAACACCTACGTCGCCAACGATGCCGACTGGCTCGACTTCCGCAGCACCATCTGCACGGCACCGGACCAGGTGGCGCTGGCGCCGGGCTACCTGCAGCACGAGACCACGGTGAACGGGCGGCGCTGCTTCAGCTATGCGATGGACCGGCCGATGCTGAACTTCTACGCCTACCTGTCGGCACGCTGGGAGGTTCGCCGGGCGAAGTACAAGGACATCCCGATCGAGGTGTATTTCGGTCCCGCCCATGGCTACAACGTGGACCGCATGATCGACGCGGTACAGAAGTCGCTGGCCTACTACGAAGCCAACTTCACTCCGTACCAGCATCGCCAGGTACGCATCATCGAGTTCCCGGGCTACCAGCGCTTCGCCCAGTCCTTCGCCAACACCATTCCCTATTCGGAGTCGATCGGCTTCATCGCCGACCTGCGCGACCCGGACAAGGTGGACTATGTGTTCTACGTGACCGCCCACGAAGTGGCGCACCAGTGGTGGGCGCACCAGGTGATCGGCGCCAACGTGCAGGGTGCAACCGTGCTGTCCGAGTCGCTGTCGCAGTATTCGGCACTGATGGTGATGGAGCAGGAGTACGGTCGCCAGCACATGCGCCAGTTCCTCAAGCGCGAGCTGGATGGCTACCTGTCCGGGCGCGGCGGTGAGGCCATCGAGGAGCTGCCGCTGGAGCGTGTGGAGAACCAGCAGTACATCCACTACCAGAAGGGCTCGCTGGTGTTCTACCGCCTGCGCGAGGAAATCGGCGAGGAGGCGCTGAACCGCGCCCTGAAGCGTTTCCTGCAGGACAAGGGCTATCAGCAGCCGCCGTACACCACCTCGCGGGAGCTGCTGGCCTACATCCGCGCCGAAACGCCCGCCGACCGCCAGCAGCTGGTAACCGACCTGTTCGAGAAGATGAGCTTCTACGACAACCGAGTGTTGGCCGCCAGCGCGCGCAAGCGCGCCGACGGTCGCTACGACGTGACCCTGGACCTGCATGCCAGCAAGCAGTACGCCGATGGCAAGGGCAAGGAGACCGCCGGCACGATGGACGACTGGGTCGAGATCGGTGTTTTCGCCAATGGTCCGTCAGGCAAGGAACGCGACCAGAAGGTCCTGTACCTGCAGCGCCACCACATCACCACGGCCGAGCCGAAGATCACGGTGACGGTGGATGCCAGGCCGGATGAGGCGGGCTTCGATCCGTACAACAAGCTGATCGACCGGGTGAGCGAGGACAACCGGCGCAAGGTGTCGATGTGATGTGAGCGACGGTGCCGGTCTGTGGGCCGGCATCGTTTGCGGAAGCATCCACGCATGGTGTGGATCTACTGGCATGCATCCCCTTATGGCTTGGATCTGCCCGGACGATGCGATGGCGGAAGTAGATCCACGCCATGCGTGGATGCCGTACTTCCCGGTTGACGCCCTCGGCTACGCTGCGGGGCTCTGCGAACCGGCCTTCGGCCCCAGCACCGCCAGCAGCACGTAGATCACGATCGACGCCACGGTGCCGAGTGCAGCCAGCAACATGAAGGCAAACTCCGAACGGCCCTGCTGCCGCGCCCACTGCCCCAGATGCCAGGCCGCGCCAAGGTTGATCAGCCAGGCGATGACGAACACCGGCCACTGCACGAAACCGACTGCACGCAACAGCGGCATGGCGATGAGTGCTGCGACGATGGCACCGATCAGGAAGACCAGAGCGAGACGGGAATGGTGTACCGACGCAGCGGTCATGCGCCCAGCTCCCGTACCATCACCAGCACGCGATAGCCGTGGCTGTCGGTCTCCTGCACGGGCGTCCAGCCCAATCGCGCGTAAAGGCCGCCACCCAGGGCTTCGGTCTGCAGGTACAGATGCGAGACGCCCATCCGTACCGCCTGCGCCGCAGCCTGTTCGACCAGTCCGCTGGCCAGCCCTCGGCCACGATGACTGTCGGCCACGAACACGCTGCCCAGCCAATGCTCGTATTGCGGAAAGGCCTGCATCTCCCGGCGCTTGAGCTGCACCGCACCTGCCACCTGGCCGCCATCGAATGCTGTGATCAGGTGCGGGAAGCCTTCCGCATCCTGCGGCTGGTTGAGCCGCTGCAGTTCCTGCTCCAGCGACACGCCGGCATCCCGACCCCATTGCGCGTTGTACCACTGTGCCAGCTGCAGCCTTTCCGGCGCGTCAGCGGGTAGCACCCTGAATTCCATGGCGAAGCCTCGATCCCTATGTCATGCAAGAGGATCACGTACGGCCTTCAATTGGAAGCAGACGAGCGACGGCCTGGCGCTACAGAACAGTCAGCTCTGCGCGAAATCCTTCAGGATCTCGCCGACGCCGCTGGGCGAGATCTCGAAGCCGAGCGTGGTACCCGGGTTGATCACCACGCCGTAGCCACCCGGCACGCGACGCAGCACGTCCAGCATCAGCCAGCGGACCTGATGCTCGGCCTGCTGGCTGTAGATGCCCACCCGCGACGGATCGGTGAACACGGCCACGTGCAGGGTGCCCTGCTTGTCGAACAGCAGCGGATCGAAGCCGCTGCCATCGGGGGTGACCAGGCTGCCGGTCAGCAGCACTACCTCGGAGGCGACGAAGGCCTCCATGAACGCGCGGATCGGCACTGTTCCGTCCATCGCGGCCTTGAGCAGGGTTTCGATCGGGGTCTGCGGGGCAAGGTCGGTCATGGCGGTGCGGTGAGGCAATCAGGGGTGCCCATTGTAGAGCCGAGCCCACGCTCGGCTGCCACCATCTGCAGTCCGGGGAAGCGCAGCCGAGCGCAGGCTCGGCTCTACAGCCGCCCGGCCCGGGTCTCCCAGCGCCCCAGACGCTGGTCGCGTGCCTGCTGGTCGGCCACGGCCTTGTCCAGTTCGGCCTGCAGCGCCGGCTGCTTCACGTCCACATCCAGTACGAACACCTTCACCCCGTGCGCAGGCACGTCCGCCTTCAGCGCCCCGCTCACCTTCACCTCGCCGCCGTCCAGCGCATCACGCCAGGTACCCGTCTGCAGGTACCGGTCTACCTCGATGCTGCGCACAGTATCACCCTTGTTCAACAACACCAGCGCAGTCTGCGCCACGTCGGCGTGCTGCAGCACGCGGAAGAACACTGCTTCATCGCCCTGCAGACGTTCGTTCACCTGCAGGCCGCGCTGCAGTGCCGGCGTGGCCTCACGCAGTTTGGCGATGCGTTGCAGCGGCGCGAAGATCGGGCTCTGCGGGGCGGCATCCACCCGCGGCTGGCCGAAGTAGGCGCGGTTGCCGGCGTGTTCCGCACGGCCGCGCATGAAGCCGGTTTCAGAGCCGTAATAGACCACCGGAATGCCACGCGCGGTGAACAGCCAGTTGTGCGCGTCGATGAAGCCGTTGTCGCTCGCCTGCAGGCGCGGCATGTCGTGGTTGTCGTAGAAGCTCATCAGCTCGTACGGATTGGCGTACGGGCCACCGGTCAGGTGCAGCGGCTCAGCCAAGGTTTCAAACCCCTTGCCGGCAGTGCCGAAGGTCTGCTCCAGCGCGCCGCGCAGCGGGAAGTCGAGCACACTGACATTGGCGTTGGCCGGCCAGGTGTGTTCGGCGATGCTGGCGGCGTTGTAGTCGAACGCCTCGCCGAACATGAACATGCCCGGGTGCTGCGCGCGGATGCGATTGACGAACTCGTGCCACCACGGGTGTGGCAGCCAGCCGATGGTGTCGATGCGCAGCGCATCCACTCCCTGCGCGGTCCACTGCAGGTAGGCCCCCACCAGGTAGTCCATCACTGCCGGGTTGTCCTGGTTGAAGTCGCTCAGCTCGGCCAGGTTGCCGTCGAAGATCGAGCCGTCCTTGCTGTCGACCGGACCGATGTTGTTGTAGAACGCGTGCAGCGGATTGTGCTTCGGGTCCAGCTTCTGCGGCGGCAGGTTCTGGTGGTCGGCAATCAGCGTGCCGTCCTTGTCGAAGATCTGGCCGAACTGCGGCTGCCGCTTGGGCATGGTCCATGCCGGTGACCCGTGGTTGCCGACGATGTCCAGCACCACCTTCAGGCCGGCGCCGTGCAGGCCCTTGGTCAACCCGGCAAAGTCCAGGTCCTTGCTCGGCAGGTGTTCGTCGAGTTTGTAGAAGTTGATGCCCCAGTAGCCGTGGTAGCCGGTCTTGCCGCGGTCGGTCAGCGTGCTGGTGCAGCTGATCGGCTTGCTGCCGGTGAAGGCTTCATCCGGGTTGTCGACGATGGGGGTGATCCACACCGCGCCGAAGCCGAGGTTGCGGATGTAGTCGGCATTGTCGAGCACGCCGCGGAAATCGCCACCGAGATAGCCGATGTTGCCATCCACCTTGTCCGGGCATGGCACCGGGATATCGAACGTACGGTGCCTGCCGCCCTGGTCGCGGTGATCGTTGGACGGATCGCCGTTGACGAAGCGGTCGGTGACCACGAAGTACACCGCGTCGCTGGCGAACGGCTCAGTGGTGCCGACATAGGTAGGGCGTGGCGCAGCCGCAGCGTGGCCAGCGAACAGCACAAGGGATACAGCAACAGACAAGGCACCACGCATCACACCACCTCCGGACGGGACGGAACCCGCAACACGCACAGACCGGCAATCAACAGACTGCAGCCACCCAGCACCAGTACATGCATCGGCTGGCCTCCCAGCCATGCGCGCAGGGCGAAGCCGAGCGCGCTGGCCGCGACCAGCTGCGGGATCACGATGAAGAAATTGAAGATACCCATGTACACGCCCATCTTCGCCGCCGGCACGCTGTCCGACAGCAGCGCATAGGGCAACGACAGGATCGAGGCCCAGGCAAAACCCACGCCGACCATCGACAGCAGCAGCCACTGCGGATCGTCGATGAACATCATCGAGATCAGCCCTGCCCCGCCCAGCCACAGGTTGACCAGATGGCTCCAACGCAGGCCGATCGCCCGCACCATCGGCGGGATCAGCAGCGCGGCCAGTGCAGCGAAGCCGTTGTAGGCACCAAACAGCACGCCCACCCAGTTGGCGCCTTCGTTATAGGCCGCCGACTCGACATCGGTGGAACCGAAGTGCATACCTGCCACCGCGCGCGTGGTGAAGATCCACATCGCGAACAGGGCGAACCACGAGAAGAACTGCACCCAGGCCAGACGGCGCATGGTGATCGGCATCGCGCGCAGGTCACCGACGATGGCCGCCAGCATGTGCGTGCACGGCAGTACCCGCGCCGCCGCCAGCAGTGCGCCGTAGCCCGCGCACAGGCCGGCCAGCACGTACAGCATCTTGTCGCCCTGCCGCCACGCGATCAGTGCCGCCAGCAGCACGCCGAGCCCCAGCCACAGCGCAACCTGCGCCCATGGCGCAGGGCCGTTGACCGCAGTGCCGGCGTGGTGCGCCGGTGGTTCGGCGTCATCGAAGCTGGCCAGCTCGTCGGGCGAATACTCACGTGTGCTGACCACCGTCCAGGTGATCGCCGCCAGCAGCACCACCGCGCCAAAGTAGAACGCATAGCGCACGGTATCGGGCACCTCGCCCGCCGCTGCCGTGTTGGCAACACCGAAGTGGGCCAGGATGAAGGGCAGGAAGCTGGCAACGATAGCGCCGATGCCGATGAAGAAGCTCTGCATCGCATAGCCAGCCGGGCGCTGCCGCGGTGCCAGCTGGTCGCCGACGAAGGCGCGGAACGGCTCCATCGACACGTTGATCGAGGCGTCCAGCACCCACAGCGTGCCGGCCGCGATCCACAGCGTTGGCGAGTTCGGCATCACCAGCAGGGCCAGCGTGGTCAGTACCGCGCCGATCATGAAGAACGGGCGGCGCCGTCCCCAGCGCGTCCAGGTGCGGTCGGACAGGTAGCCGATCACCGGCTGCACCAGCAGGCCGGTCAGCGGTGCGGCGATCCACAGCCCCGGCACCGCCTCCATGTCCGCACCCAGCGTTTCGAAGATGCGGCTGGCGTTGGCGTTCTGCAGGGCAAAACCGAACTGGATGCCAAGGAAGCCGAAGCACATGTTCCAGATCTGCCAGAACGACAACTGCGGCTTTGCAGGACGACTCATCGTGCGTCCTCTGCTGCCGCCACCGGCGCGACCTTCAGCGCCTGCACCTGGGCCTGGTTGAGCACGCCGTCGCGCCCGCCCTTGCCGCCGGTATAGTGCGCGAAGTGCTGCAGCGCGCTCATGTTGAAGCCCTCTTCCAGGGTGACCGTGCAGCGGCCCTTGGGCACCGCGAAGGTTGCAGTGGTCGAATCCTGCGCCGCCACGCTGTGCGGCAGAGTCACCGTGTGCCGCTGCGGCGGCTGGCCCTTGCACTGCACGGCCAGCTGATTCACCGCCGCGGTCACACCGGTGTTGATGGGACCGTTCGGGTTGCTGTACTGCAGGCGCAGGCGGACGTGGCCCGCCTTGGCGGCGTTGAACTGCCACTGCCGGCTGCCACGCAGCACCTGCTGCGGACCGACGCAGACCATCGGGCTGTGCAGTGATTCCAGCGCACCTTCGCGGCGGGTCAGGCTCAGGCAGTGCTGCAGCCCGTCATCGCCGATGCGCACCTGGCCCTTGCTGGCAGTGGCCGCGACTCCGTCCTGCCACAGGACCTGTCCGGCGGCGACTGCGACGGTCCAGCCCGTGCCACTGCGCTTTGCCTGCGGCGCCAGCGGCGTGGCCGGTGCACGTGCATTGGCATCGGCGCGCGGCGCATCACGGCTCGCCGATGCCGGCGCGGCGACCAGCTGCACGGTCGTCGTGGCACCACGCGTGCGCGCCTTGCCTGCGACCAGCAAGCCAGCGCCCACCTGCTTCGGGCGCTCCAGCACATAGCGCTTGCCGCCCGACTCCAGACTGATCCGCTTCTGCTTCCCGAACAGCTCCGGCACCAGCTCGGCCGGCAGCTTGGGCTGCACGCGACCGTCGTCCTGCACGCCGAACACACCCTCGGTCACCATCGACAGATAGCCGGCCACCGACCACAACTGGCGCTCGGAATTGACCACCGGGCCGCTCAAGGCGCCTTCGTCCACGTGCACGGCCTGGGTGACCAGCTCGTAGTTCTCCATGTTGGAACCGGCCAACGCCGCCCCTTGCATCAGCGAGCGGATCTCGGCGGCGATGCGTGGCGCGTCGTCCACCTTGCGCGCCGCACGCAGCGAGTAGGCGCTGACGAACGGCCAGATCGCGCGGTTGTGGTAGATCGGCTGCTGCGCTTCCTGCGGCCACACCACCGGGCTGCCGGCAGCGCCCATCGGATAGCCCGCCAGCGCACGGCGCGCGCGCTCAGCAGGCAGCACGTCGGCGAGGATCCCCAGCGACAGGCCGAGCAGATCGATCTTGGCGTACGGCACCGGGTGCGCCGCTTCGCCGATGTAACTCATGTACTGGCCCATGTCTTCGCGCCAGAACCGTGCGTCGATCTGCACCGCCAGTGCGTCGGCCCAGGCCTTGTACTGTTCGCTGCGTTCGTCGCCCAGCTGCGCGGCCATCTGCTGCGCCAGGCGCAGCGCCTGGTAATGCAGCACGTTGGTGGACAGTGCATAGGAGTCGCCGATGAAGCGCACGTCCTCGCGTGTCCAGTCCGGATAGGTCTGCTCGCGCCAGTCGAGGAACGAGGTCTCGCCGCGATACAGGCCCATCTGCGCGTCGAACACCATCGCCCGGTCCTGCGCCAGCGTACCCTGCAGCGCCTGCCAGACCTGCTCGGCAAACGCAGGGTCATCCAGCAGGTGGCGTGCGGCCAGGAACCACACCACGCGGTCGCTGCTGATCGGCCAGCTGCCGCCGGAGCCGGTGTCCTGGGCCACGAACAGGCCAGGCGTATGCCCGTCGCGCGCCGCCGACAACTTGAACTGCAGCGACTGACGGGTGCGCTTCGGGTCCAGCTTGGCCAGCGCCAGGTCGGCAGCAAAGCTGACGTCGCGCGTCCACACGTACGGCCAGCGCGCACCGGTCTGGAAGCACTCGCACGGTACCGGACGGCCTTCATCGAAGGCCGGATCGCGGATGGCGTCCACCCGGTCCTGGTCCATTTCCTGTTGAGCCAGTGCGAACAGCGCATCGAACATCACGCTGCCGGTCTGGCTGCGCATGGGCGCGGCGGCGATGCGCACCTCGCCCTTGGGCGCATGCAGGATGAAGCTGCCCTTGGCAGCGGCTTCGGCGCGCGCCTGGCGGCCGTCGAATGTCAGGTCGGCCGCGTGCGCGGTCGTCCCCAGCGCTGCCCCCAGGGCAGCGGTCAGGCAAATGATCTTCAGCATCGAAGCGGCAGACCGGCTTGCGCCCGTCGACCTCCCTCCCTCTCTGCACCGTTGTGGGTCCGCACTGCCGTTGCCGGCGTGCGGGCGCGGCACCTCCCTCAAGGTGCCCTGGCCCCATGGTAGACGCGGGGCTGTCGGCTGCGTCCAGCTGCATACGTATTCATGGCGCGCGGTACCGGCGCACCTGCCGCGCTGGCTTATGGTCCGGGTCTGTCAACGGCGCCTTGGGAGGGGAAATGCCGACGTCACCCACAACGGTACGCGCAGTGTTCGCGCACGCCTTCGGCCTGGCCCTGCTGGGATTGGCCACGCTGGCACAGGCGGCTGCACCGCAGATCGCCAGCGTCGAATCACCGGACAAGGTATTGAAGGTCAGCCTGGTGCTGGACGGCGGCACCGCACGCTACCGCGTCGAGCGCCTCGGCCAGACCGTGGTGGCCGATTCGAAGCTGGGTTTTGAACTGCGTGATGGTCGCCTCGACCGCGACTTCAGCCTGCTGGCGCAGGAACGTCGCAGTGTCGACGACCGCTGGGAACAGCCGTGGGGCGAGCGCCGTCTCACCCGCAACCACTTCAACGAACTGACCGTGCACCTGGCCGAAACCACCGGCAGCAAGCGCCGGCTGGACCTGGTGTTCCGCGTCTACGACGACGGCTTGGGGTTCCGCTACGTGTTCCCCGAGCAACCGAACCTGCGCGAAGCGATCATCGATGACGAACTGACCGAGTTCGCCATCGCACCGGAGTCCACCGCATGGTGGATACCCGCGGGCGAGCCGATCCACTACGAATACCTGTACCAGCGCACGCCGCTGCGCGAAGTGCCGCTGGTACACACACCGATGACCCTGCGCAGCCACGATGGCCTGCACGTGGCCATCCATGAAGCGGCCCTGGTCGACTATGCCGGCATGTGGCTGCGCCGCACCGAGGGCCAGCGCCTGCGCGCGCAGCTTTCGCCTTCGGCCGAAGGCTGGAAGGTGCGCCGCGCCCTGCCCTTCGCCACCCCATGGCGCACCCTGCAGATTGCCGACCGCGCCGGCGGGCTGGTCGAGTCCGATCTGATCCTCAACCTCAACGAGCCCAATGCGCTGGGCGATGTGAGCTGGGTGAAGCCGGCCAAGTACCTGGGTGTGTGGTGGTCGATGCACCTGGACAACGAGAGCTGGACGACCGGCCCGAAGCATGCCGCCACAACCGCCAAGACGAAGAAGGTGATCGACTTCGCCGCCGCGCACGGCTTTCGAGGCGTGCTGGTGGAAGGCTGGAATCCGGGCTGGGACGGCAACTGGGTCGGCAACGGTTACGACTTCGACTTCACCCGCGCCACGCCGGATTTCGACATCGAAACCCTTTCGGCGTACGGGTTGAAGAAGGGCGTGCACCTGATCGGCCACCATGAAACCGGCTGTGCCATCGAGCACTACGAAGACCAGCTGTATGCTGCGCTGGACCTGTATGCGCGGCTGGGCGTGGACCAGTTCAAGACCGGCTACGTCTGCGACGACGGCCAGGTCGATCGGCGCAACCCGGCCGGCGGCCCGCTGTGGCGCGAGTGGCACGACGGGCAGTTCATGGCCCGTCATCACCTCAAGGTCGTGCAGGAGGCCGCGCACCGGCACCTGTCGGTGAATCCGCACGAGCCGATCAAGGACACCGGCCTGCGCCGCACCTACCCGAACTGGATCTCGCGCGAAGGCGCGCGCGGCATGGAGTACAACGCCTGGGGCCAGCCGCCGAACCCGCCCGAGCATGAGGTCAACCTGGTGTTCACCCGCATGCTGGCCGGGCCGATGGATTACACGCCCGGCATCCTCAGCCTGAAGGGCCGCCACGGCCAGGCCATTCCCAGCACGCTGGCCCGCCAGCTGGCCCTGTACGTGGTGCTGTACAGCCCGATCCAGATGGCAGCCGACCTGCCCGAGCACTACCTGCAGCACCGCGAAGCGTTCCGCTTCATCGAGGACGTGGCGGTGGACTGGGAGCAGAGCCGCGTGCTCGATGGCGAGGTCGGCGACTACGTGACGATCGTGCGCCGCGACCGCAACAGCCGCGACTGGTTCCTCGGCAGCATCACCGATGAGAACGGCCGCGTGCTGCCGGTGTCGCTGGGCTTCCTGGAGCCGGGCGTGCGTTACCGCGCCGAGATCTATCGAGATGGCGACGGCGCGGATTTCCGCAGCAATCCCTTCGCCTTCAAGCGTGAAACCCGCGAGGTCAGCAGCACCGATTCACTCACCCTGGTGCTGGCGCCGGGCGGCGGGCAGGCAATCCGATTTACACCGGTCCACTGAACGCTTGCCGGCCTGCGCGCCCCTGTAGCGCCCGAGCCCATGCTCGGACGGCGGTGCGCAGCACCGGAACGCAGCCGAGCGTGGGCTCGGCTCTACGGAACGATGCACCTGAAAGCGATTACAACCCTGCAAACGCCATTGAATACGTATGCAGGGTGATTCCCACGAAGAACGCGCTGCCTACCATAGCGGCGACGACAGCGGCCACCGCGTCGCACGTCCTCGACAGCATCGGGACGACCACGAATCGCACTACAACATTGCCTGGGAGGGGAAAATGTTGAACCACAAGCGCAGTGCGCTGAGCATCGCGTTGGCCGTCGTACTGACGCCGTCGCTGGCAGCAGCACAGTCCACGCAGACCACCACCCCGCCGACCGGCACCGCCGCCACCAACCTGGATACCGTGCAGGTCACCGGCATCCGTCGCGGCATCGAAAGCGCCATCGCCACCAAGCAGGACGCCACCTCGGTGGTTGAAGCGATCTCCGCCGAGGACATCGGCAAGCTGCCCGATGTCAGCATCGCCGAATCGATCTCGCGCCTGCCCGGCCTTGCCGCGCAGCGTGTGGCCGGTCGTGCGCAGGTGATCAGCGTGCGCGGCCTGTCGCCGGATTTCGCCACCACCCTGCTCAACGGCCGTGAAGTGGTCAGCACCGGCGACAACCGCGGCGTCGAGTTCGACCAGTACCCGTCCGAGCTGGTCAACGGCGTGACCGTGTACAAGACCCCGGATGCGGCACTGGTCGGCCAGGGCCTGTCGGGCACCATCGACATGCAGACCGCACGTCCGCTCAGCTTCCCCGACCGCGTCATCGCGATCAGCGGCCGCTACCAGAAGAGTTCGCTGGGCCGCGCCGCCGACACCGACCCGTACGGCAACCGCTTCAGCGCCAGCTACATCGACCAGTTCCTGGACAAGACCCTCGGCATCGCCATCGGCTACGCGCACAGCGACATGCCGATCCAGGAAAACCAGGTGGGCCTGTACGAGCCGTGGACCACCGAGCACACCACCAACGGCAACCGCCCCGGTGTTGCCGCTGGCACCTACTTCACCGACGGCATCAAGGCGTTGCGCCGCACCGGCAACAACAAGCGCGACGGTGTGATGGCCACGATCCAGTTCCGGCCGAACAACAGCTGGACCAGCACCTTCGACGCGTTCCATACCGAGGCGGAGCAGATCGACACCGCCAACCAGTTCGAGCTCAACCTCAGCAACTACAACGGCAACTACACGCCGGGCCTGCTGGTCAGCAATCCGCAGGTCAATGCCAATGGCACCTTCACCGGCGGCACCGCCAGTGGCGTGTACCCGCTGGTGCGCGGCATGTACAACAAGCGCAAGGACAAGATCGATGCGTTCGGCTGGAACAACGAGTTCACCTTCGGCAGCGTCAAGCTGGTCGCCGACCTGAACTATTCCAAGGCCACCCGTGACGAGCTGAACCTGGAAAACAACCTGCAGCTGACCCCGATGCCGCAACTGGATACGGTCGGCGTGCAGTTCCGCCAGGATGGCTTCTCGCAGATCAGCCCGGGCCTGAACTACTCCAACCCGGACGCGCTGTTCCTGACCAACACCATCTACGGTTCTGGTTACGGCAAGGTACCGAAGGTGGAAGACCGCCTGAAGGGCGGCAAGCTGGCCGCGACCATCGCCCTGCCGGAAGCAATGGCGTCCTGGGCACCGGACCTGGATATCGGCGTGAACTATGCCGACCGCCGCAAGGTGAAGACCCAGTCTGAAGGCAACATCCTGCTGGGCGCGCAGGGCGATGCCAACATCGCATCGGATCTGCAGTACCGCCCGGTCAACCTCGGCTTCGCCGGACTGGGTACCATCCCGGCCTGGAACGTGCCGGGCGCGGTCGGTCGTTACATGACCTTCAATCCGGTCGACAACCTCGACTACCTGATTCCCAAGTCGTGGACGGTGCAGGAAAAGATCACCACCGCGTGGGCGCGCCTGAACATCAACACCGACATCGGCGTGGTCGGCGTGCGCGGCAACATCGGCGTGCAGATGCAGCACACCGACCAGAGCTCGGACTCGCGTTACTGGGACAGCTCGCAGGCGGCCGGCAACAACATCCAGCCCTACTCCGATGGCCGCAAGTACAACGACTGGCTGCCGAGCTTGAACCTGGCCTTCATGTTCCCGCACGAACAGACCCTGCGTTTTGCCGCAGCCAAGCAGGTGGCACGCCCGCGCGTGGACCAGATGCGGGCCGGCCTGGAGTTCGGCGTGGATACCGGCACCGGCCGCCCCGGTGGCAGTGGCGGCAATCCGCTGCTGGATCCGTGGCGGGCCACCGCGCTCGACCTGTCCTACGAGAAGTACTTCGGCGAAAAGGCCTACGTGGCCGCCGCGATCTTCTACAAGGACCTGAAGAGCTACGTCTACACCCAGTCGGTGGACAGCTACGACTTCACCGGGCTGCTGGGCAATTATGTGCCGCCGCCGGGCATGGTGGTGCCGGTGCTGCCGACCGGCACCTTCTCGACCCCGGTCAACGGCAAGGGCGGTACGCTGAAGGGCCTGGAGCTGACCGCGTCGTTCCCGCTGGAGATGCTGACCGACAGCCTGCGTGGCTTCGGCGTGCAGGCCAGCGCGACCTTCAACAAGAGCGACATCCAGATCCTCGATCCGGAAAGCGCATCCAGCGTCGGTACCGACCCGATCAGCCTGCCTGGCCTGTCCAAGCGCGTGTACAACTTCACTGCCTATTACGAGCGTAGTGGCTTTGAAGCACGCGTCAGCCAGCGCCGTCGTTCGGACTTCATCGGCGAGATCGGCAACTTCAACGGCAACCGCACCCTGCGTTACGTGGTGGGCGAGAACGTGACCGATGCGCAGATCAGCTACACCTTCAGCGACAGCAGCAGCCTGCGTGGGCTGACCCTGCTGCTGCAGGGAAGCAACCTGACCAACGAGCCGTACCGCACCTACGCCGGCACCAAGGATCGCCCACTGGAATACATCGAGTGGGGCCGCACCTACATGCTGGGCGTGAACTACAAGTTCTGACCTGCCCGGTAGTGCCGGCCGCTGGCCGGCAATCGCCCCACCGGTAGCGCCGGGCCGTGCCCGGCGAGACGATCAGTAGTGCCAGGCCATGCCTGGCAGCCCCACAGGAAGCAGGACCGGAAACCCGCTGCGCAGGCAGCGGGTTTTATTTTGCGCGCGTGCCGACAGATGATCGGCAAGGCCCATCCACGCATGGCGTGGATCTACCCGATCGCATCGCCCATCCACGCATGGCGTGGATCTACCCGATTGGCATCGCATCCATGCATGACGGGGATCCATTCGGCATACCCCAGGTAGATCCACGCCATGCGTGGATGCCCTGCACCGCAACCGCGCCCACAAAAAAGGGACGGGGCGCTTCGGCCCCGTCCCCGCAAGTACCGCCACCGGAGAAATCGGTCAGCTGCGTCGTGCGCAATACACCGCGCGCGGCGGCAGCTGGAGTTCATTGCCCTGTACCGTCCCCGCATCCGGGCCCGGTACGGTCACCTGCTGCCAGGTGCCCGCCGGCAGCGGATGGGTCACCGCTTCGGCCGACAGGTTGAAGGCCAGCAGGAGAGTTTCATCTGCAAGCATACGCTCGAACAGTAGCACTGGTTCGGCACTGTCCAGGAACCGGATGTCACCGTGCAGCAGGGCCGGCTGGGTGCGGCGCCAGGCCAGGAAGCCGCGGAAGGCCGACAGCACCGACTGCGGATCCTGCGCCTGCACCGCCACGGCCGCCGCCTGGTGCTCGGCCGGGATCGGCAGCCACGGCTTGCCCGTGGTGAAGCCGGCCAGCGGCGCGTCGATCCACGGCAACGGCGTGCGGCAGCCGTCGCGGCCCTTGAAGTTCGGCCAGAAGGTGATCCCGTACGGGTCCTGCAGCGCCTCGAACGGCACCTCGGCCTCGGCCAGGCCCAGCTCCTCGCCCTGGTACAGGCAGACCGAGCCGCGCAGGGAGCACAGCAGCGCCACCAGCATCCGCGCCAGGCGCGGATCGGCCGGATGGCCACCCCAGCGGCTGACCGCCCGCTCCACGTCGTGGTTGGACACCGCCCAGCACGGCCAGCCCTGGGTCATCGCCGCTTCCAGGCGCGACACCGTGTCGCGGATGTAGGCCGCGCTGTAGTCGTTGACCAGCAGCTCGAAGCTGTAGCCCATGTGCAGGCGGCCATCCTGGGTGTATTCGGCGGTGGTCGCCAGCGAGTCCTCCGAAGAGATCTCGCCCAGGCTCACCGCCCCCGGGTACTCGTCCAGCAAGGCGCGCAGCTGCTCCAGGAACGGCAGGTTCTCCGGTTGGGTGTTGTTGTAATAGTGGTACTGGTAGGCGTACGGGTTGTCCGCGCTGAAGCCGCGGCCGACGCGCTTGTCGGCCGGCTTGGGCGGGTTGTCGCGCAGTTGCGCGTCATGGAAGCAGAAGTTGATCGCATCCAGGCGGAAGCCATCCACGCCCCGGTCCAGCCAGAAGCGCACGTTGTCCAGGGTCGCCTGCTGCACCTCCGGATGGTGGAAATTCAGATCCGGCTGGTCCACCAGGAAGTTGTGCAGGTAGTACTGCTCGCGGCGCGGCTCCCACTGCCAGGCGCCACCGCCGAACAGCGACAGCCAGTTGTTGGGCGGGGTGCCGTCCTCGCGCGGATCCACCCACACATACCAGTCCGCCTTCGGATTGCTGCGGTCCTGCCGGCTCTCGCGGAACCAGGCATGCTCGATCGAGGTATGGCTGAGCACCTGGTCGATCATCACCTTCAGGCCCAGGCCATGAGCCTTGGCCAGCAGCCGGTCGAAGTCGTCAAGGCTGCCGAACAGCGGATCGACATCGCGGTAGTCGGCGATGTCATAGCCGAAGTCGGCCATCGGCGAACGGAAGAACGGCGAGATCCAGATCGCATCCACGCCCAGCGCGGCGATGTGGTCCAGACGCTGGATGATGCCGGGCAGGTCGCCTACCCCGTCGCCGTTGGCATCGAGGAAACTGCGCGGGTAGATCTGGTAGATGACGGCTCCGCGCCACCATGGATAGTGCGACATCGACAGCCCCCCTCCGGGCATGCGGGACCCGCTGCAAGCGGGCCGAAAACCAACTCCCGCAAGCTTAGCGGCGGCCCACGACGATGGCGCTGCCTGCATACGTATTCACGCCAGGCGCCGTGCTCGGCGGCACCCGCTGACGGCCTGGCACCCGGTTTCCTCCCCAATTCACAGGCAACGCCTATAATCAGGGATGAGCCTGAAAGCCTGATCGCATGACCATCACTGAAGACACCCGTCCCGCCCTGGGCCTGTCCCAGATCCAGTCGCTTGCCGCAGCCGACATGGCTGCCGTCGATGCCCTGATCCGCCGCCGGCTGTCCTCGGATGTGGTGCTGATCAACCAGATCGCCGACCACATCATTTCCGCGGGCGGCAAACGCCTGCGGCCGATGCTGGTGATGCTGGCCGGCCATGCGGTCGGCGGCGCCGGCCCCGAGCACCACCAGCTGGCCGCGATCATCGAGTTCATCCACACCTCCACCCTGCTGCACGACGACGTGGTGGACGAATCCAGCCTGCGCCGCGGCCGCAGCACCGCCAATGCACTGTGGGGCAACGCGCCGAGCGTGCTGGTGGGCGACTTCCTGTACTCGCGCAGCTTCCAGCTGATGGTCGAGCTGGACCGGATGTCGGTGATGCAGATCCTGGCCGACACCACCAACCGCATCGCCGAAGGCGAAGTGCTGCAGCTGCTGCACGTGCACAACCCGGACACCGACGAAGCGGCCTACCTGCGTGTGATCGAGCGCAAGACCGCGGTGCTGTTCGCCGCCGGCACCCGTCTGGGTGCGCTGGCCAGTGGCGTCGATGAAGCCAGCCAGCAGGCCCTGTACGACTATGGCATGCACCTGGGCTACGCGTTCCAGATCGCCGATGACGTGCTGGATTACTCGGCCAACGCCGACGAGCTGGGCAAGAACCTCGGCGACGACCTGGCCGAGGGCAAGGCCACGCTGCCGTTGATCCACGCCATGGCCCATTCGGATGAAGCCACCCGCCAGCGCCTGCGCGAGATCGTGCAGAACGGCGACGCCTCGGCAATGCCGGAAGTGCTGGCCGCGATCCACGCCACCGGTGGCCTGGACTACAGCCGCCGTCGCGCCGAGGAGTATGCCGAAGCCGCCGAACGCGCGCTCGACGGCCTGGCCGACAACGATGCCGTCGCCGCCCTGCGCGGCCTGGCCCGCTACGCGGTACAGCGTTCGCATTGATTGCTTCGCCGGGCATGGCCCAGCGCTACCGCACGCGATCTGGTAGCGCCGGGCCATGCCCGGCGGAAACGGCGCCTCAACGCTTCTCGAAGCGCTCCTCGAAGAACTCATCCAGCGCCTTCCAGGCACGCTTGGCCGCACGCTCGTTGTACTGGCAGCCCGGCGGGCTGTTGGCATCGCGTTCGGCAAAGCAGTGCACCGCACCGCTGTAGTTGGTGAACTCCCAGTCCACCTTGGCCGCGTCCATTTCCTTCTGGAAGCTGCCGATATCCTCGGCGGTCACGCTCTTGTCGTCGGCGCCATTCAACACCAGCACCGAGGGATGGCTGCCGCCGGCCTGCGCAGGCAAGGGCGAGCCGAGCCCGCCATGCAGGCTGACCACACCCGCCAGCGGCGCACCGGCACGGGCCAGTTCCAGCACCGTGGTGCCACCGAAGCAGAAGCCCACCGCACCGATCCGGCTGGCGTCCAACGGCGCCTTGCCCGCCTGCGCCTTCAGCACATTGACCGCCTCCAGTGCCCGCGCCCGCAGCAGTGATCGATCATTGCGCAGCTTGGTCGCCACCGGCCCGGCCTCGGCATCGGTCTTCGGTCGCACGCCCTTGCCGTACACATCGGCCACCAGCACCACGTAGTCATCGCCCGCCAGTTGCTTGGCCTTATCGATGGCCGATTCGTTCACGCCCTTCCAGTTCGGCACCATCACCAGGCCCGGGCGCTTGTCGTTGTCGCCATCGTCATAGACGAGCACGCCACTGAAGGTCGTGCCCTGGTGCTTCCACTCCACCGGCTGCGTCTTCATCGCCGCAAACGCTGGCATCGCCGCCAGCCCCAGTACCATCGCCACACCGCAACGCCAACGGTTCATGCGCCTGCTCCAGAAAAAGGGGACGGAGGGGAGTAAGCCGTAATCACCCTCCCGCATCGCATTCTGCATTGGCTGCGTGACGCAGGTGTGGTTGGATACCACCTGATCCCCTCCGTCCTCTTTCTGCATGAACCTTGTCGAACGCTTTCTCTCCGGCCTGATCCCGCGCTTGCCCGAGGACGATGCCCCACAATGGGCATGGACCGAAGGCGCCAGCGACGCCGATCTGCAACGCCTGCGCGCGCAGTGGCCGCAGGTTCCCGCCAGCCTGGTCGAGCTGCTGTCGCGCGTGGACGGCACGCACTTCCGCCAGTACCCGAAGGGCGAGGTCTGCGTGCTGATGCTGGGCTCGGACGTCGGCGACTATCCGTACTACCTGCGCTCGGTGGCGCAGATCTTCGAAGACCAGCAGCAGTGGGACGACAGCATCCGCTCCATCTACGAAGAATGGCTGGATGAAGAACCGGAGATCCTCGGTGCCGGCATCGATGCCGACCTGCCGATGAGCCGTCGCCTGTGCTTCTCGCACTGCATGAACAACGGCGGCACCTCGATGCTGTATCTGGATTTCGATCCCGCGCCCGGCGGCAGCGTTGGCCAGGTGGTGCGCTACCTGCACGACCCGGACAGCTACGTGGTGATCGCGCCGAGCTTCGATGTGTATCTCCAGCAGCTGATCGACCGCGATTACGCGTTCATCAACGAAGACGAATGAGGGCAGCCGAGCGTGGGCTCGGCTCTACAGTAGATCCACGCCATGCGTGGATACGGCACCCCGGGTTGCCGGCCAGCGGCCGGCACTACCGTCAGCCGATCCCGATCCCCGGAATCGCGCTGATCGTATCCGGGTCGAAGCCGGCCAGTTCGGCGAAATGCCGCCCGCGTGCAACGTAATCGCGGTAGGCGCCATAGCTCGGCGCCCCCGGCGACAGCAGCACCACCCCACCCTGCTCGCCCAGTGCGCGACGCGCCAGCGCCATCGCGTCGGGCAGATCGGCAGCCGCATGCAGGCCGAAACGGCCGGCGTCGGCCAGCGGCTGCAGCATCGCGTGGATGCGTGGGCCGTTGCTGCCCATGGTCACGATCTCCACCGGCGGCACGTCGTGCGCCATGTGCAGCACGAAGTCGGTCCAGTCCAGGCCGCGATCATGCCCACCCACCAGCAGCGCGATGCGCCGGCCGGCGAAACACTCCAGCGCCGCCAGGCTGGCATGCGGCGTGGTGCTGATCGAATCGTTGACGTAGGTGAGGCCATCGGCCTCGCCAATCCGCTGCAGGCGATTTGGCAGCGGCCGGAAATCCTGCACGGCCGGCGCCAGCGCCACCGCATCCAGGCCCACCGCCTCCAGCGCGGCCAGCACGGCGCACAGGTTGCCGCGGTTGTGCCGGCCCGGCAGTGGCGTGTTGCGGGTATCGAACACCGCCTGCTCGCCGCGATGCACGATGTCGCCGCGCATATGCCAGCCCTGCGGCTGGTTGAACCAGACCACATCGCTGCCGGGCAGCGACAGCGCGGCCAAGTGCGGGTCTGCGGCATTGAGCACGGCAACGCGCGGCGCGGCGCCGGTCACCAGCTGCAGCTTGTCTTCGATGTAGCGTTGTTCGCTGCCGTGCCAGTCCAGATGTTCCGGGAACAGGTTCAGCACCACGGCCACCTGCGGGTGCGCACCACTACGCGCGACCTCGCCGGTCTGGTAGCTGGACAGTTCCACCGCCCAGTACGCAGGCGCCGGTTGCGGGTCCAGCACTTCCAGCAGCGGCAGGCCGATGTTGCCGACCAGGCCGGTGCGATGCCCCGCTGCGCGCAGCAGGTGCGCGACCAGCGCGGTGGTGGTGCTCTTGCCCTTGGTACCGGTCACGCAGATCGTGTCGCGCACGGTGCCATCGGCATCGGCGTGTTCGGCAAACCACAACGCCGTGCCACCGATGAAGACGGTGCCCTGCCCGGCGGCCGCCAACGCGATCGGCAGATACGGGCTGATCCCCGGCGACTTGATCACCACCTCGAATGAAGCCAGCGCTTCGGCCGTGGGTTCGCCGCGTACATCCAGCGCGCCCTGCGTTTCCACACGCGCGGCCTCGACCTCGCTGGCCGGGCAGAACAGGCTCAGGCCAAGCGATGGCAGGCGCGCGCGCAGCACTGCAAACGCAGCACGTCCCTCACGTCCCCAGCCCCACAGCGCTACGCGCTTGCCTTCAAGCTGCGAAATCTTCACGCACCCGTTCCCACAGTGTCGCCGGAATACGATGCTCGCCCTGCAGCTGCATCAACGGTGCCAGTTCCAGTTCGGCTGCATCCAGCTGCGGCTGGATCTCATTGCAGAAGCGCTTCACCAGCGCGTCTTCCTTCCACTCCGGGCGCTGCGCCAGGGTCGCCATCGCCGCACGCGATTCGCGGCCTTCGCCCACGCATTCGAACGGCTTGTGGTCCTGGAATTCCAGCAGCGCGTCGAAGCCACCGGCCTGCTCGATGTCATCCAGCAGGTTGCGGCCGAAGATGCGCACCAGGCGGGTTTTCGGCATGAACGGGGCCAGCGCCAGGAACACGAAGTGGCACTTCGGGCAGACGCCGCACCAGCGGTTCACCGGGCGCTCGCCCAGGATGTGGAAGTTGCGGTTGCAGCTGGAGAAATGCGCATCGTAGAAATCGCTCTTGGCGAACTGGCGGGCCACCGCCAGCTCCGACATCGGCCGCAGCAGCGAGTAGTACTGCAGATCAGCGGCCACCTGTTTCTGCACGTACATGCCGAAGGCCTGCTCGAACGCCCAGCCCTTCGACCACTGGTGGTTGACCTCGCCGGTGCCCGGAATCTGGCTGCCGTAGCTGGCCGAACGTTCGTTGGAGAACACCACCTGGTCCACGCCCTGCAGCACTGCAGCCAGCACCATGATCGCCGAGTTCACCGCGGTGACCGGGATGTGGCCGTTCCAGGCGCCCTGGCGGTTGAGCTCGAACAGCTCCGGCGCCAGCGCGCGACCGAGGTTCAACATCGGCAGCCCGGTGCGCTCGGCACAGGCACGGATCAACTGCGAACCACCAATCCAGGTCACCGTCTCGTCCACGCCGGCGCGACGCAGCGCTTCAATGCTGACCAGCGAATCCTTGCCGCCACCGATGGCCACCAGCGCATGCGCCTGCAGGCCCAGCACCGGTGCCTGCACCGTTTCGCCCTGCACCGGCAGGCGGAAGCGCCCACGCAGGTTCAGGCCGTTGCGGTAGGCGAACTCACCCAGGCCGTTGAGGTAGATGGTCTCCACCAGCGCCGCGGTATCGGCATCGATGCTGTAGCTGTCGATGCTGACCGTATCGGGCACACCGGCCTTGTAGTAGCTCACACCGGCAATCAGGTGCAGCAGCCGCAGCGCGCGCTGCACGGCGTCGGCACGGGCCGGCTCCAGCACGAACGGAGCGCCGGGCACGGTAACGGTTTCCACCATTTCCGGGCCGTCATCGAAGGCGTAGACCAGCTTGGCCACGCCGGTGTCCGCGGCGAATTCGCAGCGGACGAAGCGGAAGCGGGAAACCTGGTGTTTATCGAAAGCAGTCATGGTGAATCCAGTTCAAGCACGGTCAGGCACGTGCCCGCGCGCAGGCGCGGGACGTGTCGGTGGGCGGGTGCAGGGCGCGCAAGGCGGCGATCATTCGATCACGTCCTCGCGCGGCATCGCCCGTTGGTTGTAGGTGTTGGACATCACATAGCCGTAGGCACCGGCGTCGGCGATCAGCATCACATCGTCCGGCGCGGTCGACACCGGCAGCTTGCGACGCTTGCCGAACACATCGCTGGATTCGCAGATCGGGCCGACCACATCGAACGCCGCTTCGGCGTAACCGCCCTGGCGGCTGAGGTTTTCGATGTCGTGCCAGGCGTCGTACAGGGCCGGGCGCATCAGCGTGTTCATGCCGGCATCCAGGCCGACACGGCGCACGCCGTCCTTCTCCACCACCTGGGTGGCATGGGTCAGCAGCACGCCCGATTCGGCCACCAGGAAGCGGCCCGGTTCGATCGCCAGGCGGAACGCTGGATGCAGCGCCTTGACCTCGGCCAGGCCCTCGGCCCAGGCATCCAGGTCAAACGGCTCGTCTTCGTCGCTGTACGGAATCGGCAGGCCACCACCGATGTCGATGGTCTGCACGCTGCCGATACGGCGCGCGAAACCCGCCAGCTCATCGCACATCAGGCGCCAGTGCTGGGCAGTTTCCACGCCACTGCCCAGGTGCGCATGCAGACCGACCACGCGCGTGCCCAGCTCGGTGGCCGCACGCACGAACTCGTCCACGCGCGCGATCGGCAGGCCGAACTTGGATTCCTTGCCACCGGTGCGGACCTTGGCGTGATGGCCTTCGCCACGGCCCAGGTCCACGCGCAGCCACAGCTCGCGGTTGCGGAACAGGTCAGGCCAGCGCTGCAGGGCTTCGACGTTGTCGACAGTAACGGTCACGCCCAGCGCGAACGCCGCTTCGTACTCGCTGCGCGGGCAGAAGCTGGGGGTGAACAGCACGCGCTTGGGCGACAGTTCCGGAATGGCCTGGAACACATGCTTCAGCTCGCCGTGCGACACGCACTCCAGGCCGAAACCTTCGGCTTCCAGCAGCTGCAGGATGGCCGGATGGCTGTTGGCCTTGATCGCGTAATAACGCTGGTCGATCGGCTTGATCGCCGCCAGCGCACGGGCACGCGCCCGCACCGTCGGCAGGTGGTAGACGTAGCGCGGGGTGCCGGCATCGGCCAGCTGCAGCAGGTGCGCCCGCTGGCCGCGCCACCACGGCGTACCACGCGGACGCACGGTGCCGGCGATTTCGCGCCAGCGCGGACCGAACACCTCGGTCTCTTCCACCGGCATCGCGCCGCTGTCGATCAGTTCGGCGTGCAGGATCGGCAGCAGGCCATCGGCGTCGGCTTCGTCGATGACGAAGGTCAGGTTCAGGTCGTTGGACGACTGCGAGATCATGTGCACGCGCTCACGACCGAAGGTCGCCCACACGTCCGACAGCTTGTGCAGCAGCGAGCGCATGCCCAGGCCAACCAGGGTGATCGCCGCGCACGGCACGATCACCTTGACCTTGCAGATCTGCGACAGGTCGGCCGACAGCGCGGCCAGCACATCGGTGTTGACCAGGTTCTCGGACGGGTCCAGCGACACGGTGACGTTGGTCTCGGCCGAACCGATCAGGTCCACCGACAGGCCGTGCTTCTTGAACAGGCCGAACACATCGGCGAGGAAGCCGACCTGCTGCCACATGCCGATGCCTTCCATCGATACCAGCACGATGCCGTTGCGGCGGCTGATCGCCTTCACCCCCGGCACCGGCGCGGCGTTGCCGTCGATGCTGGTGCCCGGCAGTTCGGGGCGCTCGGTATCAAGGATCGCCATCGGCACGCCGGCATCGCGGCACGGCTTGATCGAGCGCGGGTGCAGCACCTTGGCACCGGTGGTGGCGATTTCCTGCGCTTCGTAATAATCCAGGCGGGTCAGCAGGCGGGCGTCCGGCACGTCCTTGGGATTGGCGCTGAACATGCCCGGTACATCGGTCCAGATCTCCACGCGGCTGGCGCCGAGCAGCGCACCGAAGTACGCCGCCGAGGTATCCGAACCGCCGCGGCCGAGGATGGCGGTGCCACCGTCGGCATGACGCGAGATGAAACCCTGGGTGATCAGCAGCCGAGTGGGCTGCGCGCGGAAGCGCTGTGCCCATTCGGCATCGGCACGCCACTGGCAGTTCACCGACAGGCGCTGCGACCAGTCGCTCTGGTTCGGCTGCGGCGGCAGTGCGTCCAGCCACTGGCGCGCATCCATCCAGCCGAAATCCAGGCCGCTGGCACGCAGGTACGCTGCGCCCAGGCTGGAAGACAGCAGTTCACCCTGGCCCAGCACTTCGGCCTGCCAATCCAGCGGTCGGCTCGGCGCACGCGGGTCATCCAGCAGGCCCTGCAGCGCGGCCAGGCGCTCGGCCAGCACCTCGGTGCCCAGACCCAGCTCTTCCAGGAAGCTCTGGTGGCGTTCGACCAGCGCCGCCACGCGATCACGGCTGTCCGGCGCGCCATCGGCAATCGCGGTCAGTTCGTTGGTGACCCCGGACAGCGCCGAAACCACCACCAACACGCGCGATCCGGTCTCTTCCGCCCGTTTTTTCGCCAGCTTCCCGATCGTGTCCCAGCGGTGGCGACGCGACACCGAGGTGCCGCCGAACTTCAGTACGATCCAACGATCGACAAGGGGGGAAGCTGACATGGATAGGCTATGTGTAATGTGGGGAAGCCGCCCTTGGGGGCGGAACCTTCGATTCTAAGCCCAATACACCCGTCAATGACCGCCTACCGCTACCTGCAGCTCGATGTCTTCGCCCACCACCCCGGTACCGGCAACCCGCTCGGTGTCGTGTTCGACGCGGATGGGCTGTCCACCGACCGCATGCAGGCCCTGGCTGCCTGGCTGAACCTGTCCGAGACCGTGTTCTTCCTGCGCCCCACCGCTGCCGGCGCCGACTACCACGTCCGCATCTTCACCCCCGCCAGCGAGCTGCCCTTCGCCGGCCATCCCAGCGTGGGGGCCGCCTGGGCCGCAGTCACTTGCGGCCTGGTGCAGCCACGCGACGGGGCCCTGGTACAGCAGTGCGCGGCCGGCCTGCTGCCGGTGCAGGTCACCGGCCCGGCCAATGCGCCCACCATCCGGCTGGCCAGCCCAGCGGCGCGCCTGCTGCCGACAGCACCGGGCGCCGTCCCGGAAGCGCTGCGCGCCGTCATCGCCGAGGGCCAGGGCGCCGAACTGTGGGACAACGGCCCGCGCTGGTGGCTGCTGCCGCTGCGCGATGCCGACGGCGTGCGCACACTGGTACCGGACATGGCGGCCCTGCGCGACTGGAGCATGGCCACCGATGCGCTCGGCGTAGCCGTGTTCGCGCTCGAACCCGGTACCGACCATGACCTGGTGGTGCGTGCGTTCTGCCCCGCCGATGCGTCCAACGTGCCCGAGGATCCGGTGACGGGTAGCGCCAACGCGCTGATCGGCGCTTGGCTGCGGCAGCGCAATGCCCTGCCCGGCAAGAACGGGAGCTATGTGGTCAGCCAGGGCCGCGAGGTCGGTCGCGACGGCCGCGTCCAGGTCACCGTCGACGCGCAGGGCACGGTATGGATCGGTGGCCAGGTGCAGCCGGTGATCGACGGCCACATCCGCTGGTAGCGGCGGGACATGCCCGCCGGCCTGCCGCGCTGCGCGCTCGCGGGGCATGGCCCCGCGCTACCCTATGCGGCCTGTTTCCTGGAGTTCCCGCCTGATGTCCGCACGCCGTTTCCTGCAGCTGGATGTGTTTTCCCCGCGCCCGGGCGCTGGCAATCCGCTGGCTGTCGTGCTCGATGCCGAAGGCCTGGACGATGCGGCAATGCAGGCCATCGCCCGCTGGACCCGCCTGCCCGAAACCACCTTCGTGTTCCCGCCACAGGCGCCCGGCAGCAGCTATCGGCTGCGCATGTTCAGCCCGCAGAAAGAAGTGCCGTTCGCCGGCCATCCCAGCGTCGGCACAGCCCATGCGGTGCTGCAGGCAGGCATCGCCGTGCCGGTTGACGGAGTACTGGTACAGGACGGCATCGCCGGGGCGCTGCCACTGCGCGTGACCGGCGAAGGCGCCCAGCAGCGCATCGCGATCCGTACGCCGCGTGCACAGCTGGCCGAGACCGCGGCAGCCGACGATCCGCGCCTGCAGCCCGCCCTGCAGGGCTGGCCGCTGGGTGCGCTGCCACCTGCGCGCATGCAGGGCGGTCGCAGCTGGTGGGTCGTGCAGGTTGCGGACGAAGCCGCGTTGCGCGCCCTGCGCCCCGATTGGGACGCGATCGCCACGCTGGCTGAATCGACCGACAGCATGGGTGTGTTCGCCTATGCCTTTGCCGATGGCAGCGACGGTTACGACCTGGCCGTGCGCGCCTTCGTCGGCAATGGACGCCGCTTCGAGGACGCTGCTTCAGGCGCGGCCAACGCCGTACTGGCGGCCTGGCTGGACCTCCGCGATGCCCTGCCGCGCGGCCGCCAGCCCTTCGAAGTCAGCCAAGGTCGCGAAGTCGGCCATGATGCGCGCCTGACCCTGCTGGTCGACGAAGACGGCGAGGTCTGGTCCGGTGGCCAGGTGCAGACGGTGATTTCCGGCACCATCGACTGGTGACTGCCCGTACGAGGTAGCGCCGGGCCATGCCCGGCGTCTTTCCGCTGCGCTCGCCGGGCATGGCCCGGCGCTACCACCTTCTCAGCCCAGCTCGCTCAGCCCAGCTCGGCTTCGAGGCTGATCGGCACTGCGCTCAGCGCCTTGGAAACCGGGCAGTTCTGCTTGGCGTCATCGGCGATCGCGCGGAACTGGGTCGCATCGATTCCCGGCACCACCGCCTTCACTTTCAGCCGGATCTGCGACAGCTGCGGGCCGCCTTCCATCGACAGATCGACCTTGGCTTCGGTATCCAGCGAGGTCGGGGTGAACCCGGCTTCGCCGAGCTTGGCCGACAGCGCCATGGTGAAACAACCAGCGTGCGCGGCGGCGATCAGTTCCTCGGGGTTGGTGCCCTTTTCATCACCGAAACGGCTGTTGAAACCGTAGCGGGTTTTGTCCAGCAGGCCGCTCTGTGGCGTGCTCAACTGGCCTTTGCCCGACTTCAGGTCGCCTTCCCAATGCGCGGTTGCGTGTCGCGAGATTCCCATGTCCTGCTCCGTTGTGGCTGTGATGAACCAATACCCTGGCACGCACCGCGTTAGCCCTGCGTCGCTCCGCCGCATGCGCCGCGCCTGTCCCGAGCCAGCGAGTGGACACTTCTTCGCCATCACCCCGGCGATTTTCCCCTTGTTTTCAGTCATTTCGCCAACCCGACCGAAAACAACAACAGCGCAATACAGTGCACCACGGCCCCCGCTTCCCCCACTGCCAGCCATGTACTGAATCGGCCTGGATATGAAAAAACATGCACTTTCAGCGCTCCAGGCTATTGGCGGCGCCCAAGAGTTGCCCTACATTGCGCTTGCCGACGGGGTTCGGCGCCGACCAAACAACCAACCGTTCACGGAACAGGAAACCATGGCAAAGACCGCTAAGAAGGCTGCCCCGAAGAAGGCAGTGAAGAAAGTCGCGACGAAGGCTGCCGCCGCCAAGCCGGCCGCTCCGAAGCCGATCAAGGAAGTGCTGACCAAGTCGGGCCTGGTTGCACACATCGCTGAAGTCTCCGGCGTTGTCGCCAAGGACGTCCGCGCTGTGCTGGCCTCGCTGGAAGGCGCTGTCGCCGCTTCGGTGCACAAGAAGGGCGCCGGCTCGTTCACCCTGCCGGGCCTGCTGAAAATCAGCACCGTCAATGTGGCAGCCAAGCCGAAGCGCAAGGGCATCAACCCGTTCACCAAGGAAGAGCAGTGGTTCGCCGCCAAGCCGGCCACCACCAAGCTCAAGGTTCGCCCGCTGAAGAAGCTCAAGGACGCTGCGCTCTAAGCGCGCGCCCTGCAGCGGATACCTGACGGGACGGCCTTGGCCGTCCCGTTTTTTTTGCCCGCTCTCCAGTGGATCCACGCCACGCGTGGATGCCGCCCCCTGCGACCCCGCAACACAGCGTTTCCCGCGCCCACGCAATCACCCGCACAGGCCCGCCGCCCATGGCCGCGCCGCTGTTTTTCCAGTGCAGGAACAAACCGGGTGGAACACTGCGTGCAGCCCCGGCCATCGCCGCCGGCCAATGCCTTGCCTATGGTGGACACATTCCTCCCCACCAGCGCGAGCACCCCCATGGCCAGCCCCTCCACCCGCTACCGGATCTCGGTGACCCCGATCGAAAAGGACGGGCACCAGTGCACCGGGCGCTGCACCATCGAACTGGAACATCGTGCCAGCCGCGACCTGATGCGTCTGCTGGAATCAGCCCCGCGCACGGCAGGCCTGAGCGGCGACGAACGTGCCACGCTGGTGGTGGCCACCCAGCTGCTGCGTGACATCGTGCAGCGCCATGCAGACACCGACGGCCATGCACTGGCCGCGATCGCCGTACAGGTGCTGCCGGCGCTGGATGCGCTGGAGCAGCTTCCCTCTTCGCGCTGAGCCGGCCCCGGCCGCTACACTGCCGCCTTCCAGGTCGCCTCGGGGAGGAGGCAGACATGCGCGGTTCTCTTTGCTTGTTGATCCCGTTGCTTATGGTGGGGTGTTCCAACCCGATGCCTCCAGCCGAGTCCGCCTCGTCGGAGCCCGCCTCAACCGCAATTTCCCCTTCCGTGCCATCGACGAATACGGCACCGGAATCAGCTGCCCTCGACGCCGTCACCGTCGACCCGCTGTATGGCGCCGTTGCCATCGGCAGCGAATCGCCCGCAGCGATGCTCAACCGCTACATGCTCGACCTGCTCAACCAGAACAAGGCGCGCAGCGATGCGGCTTGGACCTACGCCCCGGCCGACCCGCGTCACGCTGACGACGCCGTGCTGCGCCTGCTGCCCGACGTACGCAACCTGCGCCTGGACAGTGATGTGGCGGTGCCGCGCGACGATGGCCAGCCGCCGCGCCTGCTGGAAGTGCCGGTGAAGATCCGCGCGGTGACTGCCAGCGGCACCTTCCGTTACCACGGCTGGTACCGCGTCCAACCCAGTGCCGACGGCCGCGCCTGGCAGATCCAGTCGGCCAGCCTGCAGCCAACGCTGGACTGAACCGTTGCAGCGGTGTGTACCCGCGATTCAGCGGGCAAAGCTACTCTGTAGGCCTCCTCGATCCTTCTTCCGGTCACCGCCATGCGCCTGCGTTCCCTGATGACCCGCCTTGCCGCCTCGACCGTGCTGATCGCTGCCGCGATCGGTGCGCAGGCCGCCCCTTCGATCTCCGGCCGTGAACTGGCGGTTGGCGCCAGCGACGTGCAGCAGTATCTGGATGGCAGCTTCCCGCGCACCCAGGACGCACTGGGTGGCCTGATCGCACTGACCATGAGCCACCCCCAGCTGAGCCTGCCGGCAGGCGAGCGATTGAACCTGGGCATGGACGTGGCGCTGGCCACCGCGGGCGGCAACCCGGCCAAGCTGGGCACGGTGAAGCTCAGCAGCGGCCTGCGCTATGACGCGCAGACCCAAGGCTTCCACCTGCAGCAGCCGACCGTAGATGATTTCACCCCGGCCAACCAGGGCGGCCGTCTCGACTCGCGTACCCGCGGCCTGCTGAACGCATGGCTGAGCGACTACGCCCAGCGCGAACCGATCTACAAGCTGGACCCGGCCGTGGCCGGCCTGCTCGGTGCCCTGCAGGTGCAGTCAGCGCAGGTGAAGAACGGCAAGCTGGTGGTGACCTTCAACCAGAATCTGGGCAACCTGGTGCCGGCCGGCGTGCTCGGCAAATAAGGTAGTGCCGGCCGCTGGCCGGCAATCCTTTCACGCACGTGCCGGCCAGCGGCCGGCACTACCAGCACAACATCACGCCGCCAGCGCTTTCACCACCGCCTCGCTGAAGGCCGGAATGTCTGCGGGCTTGCGGCTGGTGATCAGGTTGCCATCCACCACCACTTCCGCGTCGCGCCAGCGCGCGCCGGCATTGGCCAGATCCTGCTGCAGCGACGGCCACGACGTCACCTCGTGTCCCTTCGCCAGCCCGCTGTTGATCAGCAGCCAGGGGCCGTGGCAGATCGCCGCCACCGGCTTGCCGGCCTCGGCCATGCTGCGGATGAAATCCAGTACTGCTTCGTTGGTGCGCAGGGTATCCGGATTGATCACGCCACCGGGCAGTACCAGCGCATCGAAGTGGCCGGCATCGGCGCCATCCAGCGGCTGATCCACGGCGACCGAATCACCCCAGTCCTTGTCCTTCCAACCCTTGATGCTGGCCTCTTTGGCCGGCGACACCACGCTGACGCGCGCGCCCTCCGCTTCCAGCAGGTGCTTGGGCTCGATCAGTTCAGACTGCTCGAAACCATGCGTGGCGAGAATGGCGATCTGCTTGCCGCGAAGACGCTGTGCCATGTCGTGCTCCAGATAGGGGGGAGCGGACAGGGTGGGCGAAAGCGCATTGAACGACGGTGACCCGGCCGTGCACGGCAGGTGCAGAAACGCGCGGGTAGCGCCGGGCCATGCCCGGCGGCTTCTGATTCCGCCCGCGCTTGGCGCTCGCCGGGCATGGCCCGGCGCTACCGGATCAGCGCTTGGGCTGCAGCATCGTGCCGGTGCACTTGGGTGAGCCGCAGCGGCACTCCCAGATCTTCTTCAGCTTGGCCGTATGCCGCTCGGCCAGGGTGATGCCGTAGTTGTAGGTCAGTTCTTCGCCGGCCTTGATATCGCGCAGCGCCTCGATGAAGACCTTGTCGCCACGGCTGTCACCGTCCTCGTTCTCCTCGATCACCGCCTCGCAGTTCGGGTCGCAGCTGTGGTTGATCCAGCGCGCGTCGTTGCCCTTGTAGTTGGCATCGATCACCCAGTCATCGTTGAGGGTGAACAGGAAGGTATGGCCGCTTTCCACATCGCCACTGTCATCGGCATCGACATCGCCGTGGCTGCGCAGCAGGCCCTTGTACTGGATCACGCGCTCGCCCTGCTTGATCGGGGCCACGGAAAACACACCGTTGCCGTGGATGGCGGACTTGCGGGCTTGGATCTTCTTGGGCATCGGCAAGAGACGTTTGCAGCGAAAGGAACGTTGATTCTCGCCCATTCCGGGTGATTGCGAAAATCACCCCCATGCCCCAGCATGTCGCCCCGTCGGCCGCCCTCGGCCGCCGACCTGCAGCCGGCCCCAAGCGCCCGCTGAATGGCCGGGTTGGATGCCGGCGAATAAAAGCGTACAATTTCAGTCCGCTTTAAGAACCACTCGCATCCCATGTTGCGCGTCACCAAGCTCACCGATTACGCCACCGTCGTACTGACCGTGCTCGCCGCCCGTCCGGGCGAGGTGCTCAGTGCCACCGAGCTGGCCGAATTCACCGGTCTGGAGCCGCCCACCGTCAGCAAGGTGCTCAAGCCACTGGCCCAGGCCGGCCTGGTCGAAGGCCTGCGCGGCGTCCGCGGCGGCTACCGCCTGACCCGCCCATCGATCGAGATCTCGCTGTTTGAAGTGGTCGAAGCCATGGAAGGGCCGTTGGCCCTGACCGAGTGCAGCCACGACCACCACCAGTGCGGCATGGCGCCCAAGTGCGGCGCGCGCAGCAGCTGGCGGCTGATCAACGACGTGGTCTCAGAGGCCCTGCGCGATGTCAGCCTGGCGCAGATCCTGCCCCCTCTTCCCCTTGTCGACGAAGAACAGCGCCGCACCATCGCTGTCGACGTCGTCTCCTGATCCGTAGGCAGCCCCCCATGGCCACCGAAACCATCGAAACCGTCGCCAGCGACGACACCCCCAACCGCGAGATCCACGAGCAGCTCGGCCGCAAGTATTCGGCCGGCTTCATCACGGACATCGAATCGGACTCCCTGCCGCCGGGCCTGGACGAGGACACCATCCGCGCCCTGTCGGCGAAGAAGGAAGAGCCGGAATGGATGACGCAGTGGCGCCTGGACGCCTACCGCCACTTCCTGACCATGCCGATGCCGAACTGGGCCAAGCTGCAGATCGCCCCGATCGACCTGCAGGCGCTCAGTTATTACTCCGCGCCGAAGGGCCCGAAGTACGCCTCGCTGGATGACGTGCCGAAGGAACTGCTGGACACCTACGACAAGCTGGGCGTGCCGCTGCACGAGCGCGCCAAGCTGGCCGGCGTAGCGGTGGACGCGGTGTTCGACTCGGTGTCCGTCGGTACCACCTTCCGCAAGGAACTGGCCGAAAAGGGCATCGTGTTCTGCTCGATGTCCGAAGCCATCAAGGAGCACCCGGAACTGGTCAGACAGTACCTGGGCACCGTGGTGCCGGTGGGCGACAACTATTTCGCCGCACTCAATTCGGCGGTGTTCTCCGATGGCAGCTTCGTGTTCATCCCCAAGGGCGTGCGTTGCCCGATGGAACTGAGCACCTATTTCCGCATCAACGCCGGCCACACCGGCCAGTTCGAGCGCACGCTGATCATCTGCGAAGAGAAGGCGTACGTGTCCTACCTGGAAGGCTGCACCGCGCCGATGCGCGACGAGAACCAGCTGCATGCGGCGGTGGTCGAGCTGGTGACGCTGGACGATGCCGAGATCAAGTACTCCACCGTGCAGAACTGGTACCCGGGTGATGAGAACGGCGTCGGCGGCATCTACAACTTCGTCACCAAGCGTGCCGAATGCCGTGGCGCGCGCAGCAAGGTCACCTGGACCCAGGTCGAGACCGGCTCGGCGATCACCTGGAAGTACCCGTCCTGCGTGCTGCTGGGCGACGACTCGGTCGGTGAGTTCCACTCGGTGGCGCTGACCCACCATCGCCAGCAGGCCGACACCGGCACCAAGATGATCCACGTCGGCAAGCGCACCAAGAGCAAGATCATCAGCAAGGGCATCAGCGCCGGCCGCGGCCAGAACACCTACCGCGGCCTGGTGAAGATCGACCGCAATGCCGACGGCGCGCGCAACTACACCCAGTGCGATTCGCTGCTGATCGGCAAGCAGTGCGGCGCCCACACCTTCCCCTACATCGAGGTGAAGAACCCGGGTGCCACCGTCGAGCACGAGGCCACCACCTCGAAGATCTCCGACGACCAGCTGTTCTACTGCCGCGCCCGTGGCATCAGCCAGGAAGACGCGGTGTCGATGATCGTCGACGGCTTCTGCAAGCAGGTGTTCCGCGAACTGCCGATGGAATTTGCAGTGGAAGCCAAGAAGCTGCTGGAAGTCTCGCTGGAAGGTTCGGTGGGCTGATCGCCCGCCCTGCCCTCGCACAACGCATTCTTTTTACCGGCGGGCCCCGGCCCGCACCACGGAAACCCCCACCATGCTGAAGATCGAAAACCTCCACGCCCGCATCGGCGACAAGGAAATCCTCAAGGGCCTGTCCCTGGACGTGAAGCCCGGCCAGGTGCACGCCATCATGGGCCCCAACGGCGCCGGCAAGTCCACCCTGGGCAATGTCCTGGCTGGCCGCGACGGCTATGAGGTCACCGAAGGCAGCGTGCAGTTCGAAGGCGTCGACCTGCTCGACCAGGACCCGGAAGCGCGCGCCGCTGCCGGCCTGTTCCTGGCGTTCCAGTACCCGGTGGAAATCCCCGGCGTGAACAACACCTACTTCCTTCGCGCCGCGCTCAACGCCCAGCGCAAGGCGCGCGGCGAAGAAGAGCTCGATTCCATGCAGTTCCTCAAGCTGGTTCGGCAGAAGCTGGCCGTGCTGCACCTGAAGGACGAACTGCTGCACCGTGGCGTCAACGAAGGCTTCTCCGGTGGCGAGAAGAAGCGCAACGAGATCTTCCAGCTGGCCGTGCTGGAGCCGAAGCTGGCGATCCTGGATGAAACCGATTCGGGCCTGGACATCGATGCGCTGAAGAGCGTGGCCGACGGCGTCAACGCGCTGCGCAGCGCGGACCGCTCGTTCCTGGTCATCACCCACTACCAGCGCCTGCTGGACTACATCAAGCCGGACGTGGTGCACGTGCTGGCCGATGGCCGCATCGTCAAGAGCGGCGGCCCGGAACTGGCGCTGGAACTGGAAGCGCACGGCTATGACTTCCTGAAGGACCGGGTCGTGCCCGAGGCGGCGGTCTGATGAGCGCCCTGCTCGACTCCATGGCCCAGGCCTTCTGCGGCAGCGATGCGCGCCGCGAAGTGCTCGACAGCGTGCTGCGCGACGGCCTGCCCGGCGCACGCAGCGAAAGCTGGAAGTACACCTCGCTGCGCCAGCTGGAGCGCCGCAGCTTCGCGGCCGCGCCGTTGGCCCCGGCGCTGCTGGATGCCGCCGCGCTGGAGGACATCCCTACGCCGCGCCTGGTGTTCGTCAATGGCCGCCTCAACGACGCGCTGAGCGACGTGCAGGGCCTGCCGGCCGGCGTGCAGTTGGAAACGCTGTCTTCCGCACTGGCCGCTGGCGAGGATGCCGTACGCTTCCTCGGCCGCCGCTATGAGCGCAGTGACGAAGTATTCGCCCACCTCAACGCTGCCCTCGCCGATGAAGGCGTGGTGCTGCGCGTGGACGACGGCGTGCAGGTCGAGGCGCCGCTGCAGCTGGTGTTCGCCAGCGTCGCCGGCGACACCGACCTGGCTTGGCATCACCGGCACCTGATCGAACTGCGTGCGGGTGCCAGCCTGGGCGTGGTCGAGCACCGCTTCAGCGTGGGTGACTCGGCGCATCTGGACAACACCGTGCTGCACGCCCACGTCGCCCGCGATGCCGTGCTCAAGCACGCCCGGGTGCAGGCGGGCAGCGCGCGCCAGACCAGCTTCCTGCGCACCGACGCGGTACTGGCCAAGGACGCGCAGTACCACCGCGTGGACCTGGAGCTGGGTGCCGCGCTCAGCCGCCATGAACTGAACGTGCGTCTGGAAGGCGACAACGCCCAGCTGACCGCCAATGGCGTGCTGCTCGGCACCGGCCGTCGACACGTCGATACCCGCCTGGGCATCGACCACATCGCCCGCGACACCAGCGCCGAGCTGCAGTGGCGTGGCGTGGCCGCCAACCGCAGCCGCGTGGTGTTCCATGGCGGCATCCAGATCCGTGCCGGCGCCGATGGCACCGACGCCAACCTGTCCAACAAGAACCTGCTGCTGTCTGCCGACGCCGAGATCGATACCCAGCCGACGCTGGTGATCGACGCCGACGAAGTGAAGGCCGCACACGGCGCCACCGTCGGCCAGCTCGACGCCAACGCGCTGTTCTACCTGCGCTCGCGCGGCCTGCCGCAGGCCCAGGCGCAGGCGCTGCTGAGCGCCGCGTTCTGCCACGAGCCGCTGAAGATCCTGCCGGACGCACTGCGTGCGCAGCTGGCACGTCGCCTGGACAAGGCGTTGGCCGAGGCAGGTGTGGCATGAACCTGTCCACGCCGCGCCCGATCGAAAGCCCCAGTGGTGCCCCCGACTGGGATCGCGTCCGCCTCGACTTCCCGCTGCTGATGCGTGAAGTGCACGGCAAGCCGCTGGTCTATTTCGACAATGCCAACACCGGCCAGAA
Organism: Stenotrophomonas sp. PA-6-5C; assembly: GCF_021605635.1. Classification (NCBI taxonomy): domain Bacteria; kingdom Pseudomonadati; phylum Pseudomonadota; class Gammaproteobacteria; order Lysobacterales; family Lysobacteraceae; genus Stenotrophomonas; species Stenotrophomonas sp. PA-6-5C. The sequence goes on along the minus strand of NZ_WKEE01000007.1, from coordinate 11,508 downwards.
GCCGGTGCAGGTGATCGGCGCGGTGGACGAGTTCTACCGCCGCTACAACGCCAACGTCAGCCGCGCGGTGCATGCACTGGGCAGCGAAGCCACCGACGCCTACGAGGGCGCGCGCAACAAGCTGGCCCGTTTCCTCAACGTGCGCAGCAACGATCTGGTGCTGTGCAGTGGCACCACCTTCGCGATCAATCTCGTTGCCTACTCCTGGGCCCTGCCGCGGCTGAAGGCCGGCGACGTGATCCTGGTTTCGCGCATGGAACACCACGCCAACATCGTACCGTGGCAGCTGGTGGCCCAGCGCACCGGCGCGACCATCCGCGTGGCCGAGATCACCCCCGACGGCGCGCTGGACCTGGACGCGCTGCGCGCGGCGATGACCCCCGAGGTCAAGCTGCTGGCCGTGGCCCACGTCTCCAACGTGCTCGGCACCATCAACCCGGTGCGCGAGATCTGTCGCGAAGCCCGCAAGCGCGGCATCGTCACCGTGGTCGACGGCTCGCAGGCCGCACCGCACCGCAAGGTCGATGTCACCGCGATCGGCTGCGACTTCTACGCCATCACCGGCCACAAGATGTGCGGCCCGACCGGTACCGGCGCGCTGTGGGCGCGCCGCGAGCACCTGGACGCGATGCCGCCGTTCCTGGGCGGCGGCGAGATGATCAAGGAAGTCAGCTTCGACGGCACCGTGTTCAACGATGCCCCGCACAAGTTCGAAGCCGGCACCCCCAACATCGCCGGCTTCATCGGCCTGGGCGTGGCCGCCGACTATCTGCAGAACGTCGGCCTGGACCATGTGGAAGCGCGCGAAGCCGAGTTGCTGGCGCACTTCACCGAAGAGTTGCGTCGGGTCGATGGCCTACGCATCATCGGCGAAGCGCCGGAGAAGGCCGCCGTGGTCTCGTTCCTGATCGATGGCGCGCATGCCCACGACCTGGCGACCCTGCTCGACCTGGAAGGCGTGGCCGTGCGCTCGGGCCAGCACTGCGCACACCCGCTGCTGCAGTACTTCGGCGTCGCGGCTACCTGCCGTGCGTCGCTGGCGTTCTATAACACGCATGCCGAGATCGAGCGGTTCATGACGGCGTTGACGAAGGTGCGAAAGCTGCTGGGCTGAAGATTCGCAAGAATCGAGGAAGCATGAGAACGCCGCAGGAAACTGCGGCGTTTTTTATTGCGCACTGGACGCAAGCAAGCAGAGGCGTGACCGGGAAGCACCGAGTGATGCCAGGAACGGGCAATCTCACCGTAATGCCGATCCATCCACCATCAACGGCCTTGAGGCACCGTCTCCTACATGCCAACAAGCATGGATACCCCGGAGGCAATCAAGAAAACGTACATCATCACGACGCCCCTCAACACCCACCGTCCCCCCTGATGGAGCGTCTTCCCTTTGGAAGTAAGGGCAAGCACTGCAATACCGCGCAAGCACCTAAGCCACCAATCAACCTTGATGATTCCGACTGCAGCGAGTACTTCCGGCCGTTCATGCTCGATTTTCAGCAACATCCTGTGAGCCGCAAATGCGTTTATCCACATGGCACCTAGAATGATGGAAGCCAAAATGGGGAAGCTTTCAACAAGGCTTTTCATTGCACTTCACCCTGACACCTCACTATAAGAATCTGTCAAGCACGCCCTGCCGATCAAATCAATCCGCAACCTCTCCAATACGGCAAGCCCCTCCACCCACATCCGCCTCGACCTTGACATGGAGGTTATTCGTAAAATACACATCTCCATGGCAAACCACGCGGACATTGTTCTCGTAGTAAGTTACAACAAGTGAGGAATCAGCAGCGACTTCAGGCTTTACAACCCTACTTTCACCGAAAGAAATTGATCCTACGCCGACCACACCACCGCCAACTTCCAAGCTGACGTCATAAATCACGTCAAGTCCAACATTCTTTACAACAATCACCGGATCCGACAACCAATCACAACCTTGCAACCCCAGCGAAAGAACCACAGCAGCCAGGCATGAGCGGATTCGACCACTCCACGCGGTTGAGTACTCAGCATCCAGCTTGCATTTCGCCATCCCTTGCAGTCTCCGAACATGGAAACGACTTCCTGTGCGACTGCCGGAGCCACACAGGCCACGAGCACCACCAACGCGAGTACCGCCCGAATCAGTGGAGATCCAGCCCTTTTTCCAGCCGACAGCTCACCCTCGACCTCTCGGCAATAATCGTCACGCACTCATTCATAGGAAGCCCACAGGTGTCCGCCGACCTGACGACACCTTGATGATCGGCCAAGACGAAATATACCCTTACCCTTTCGCTTCCAGCCTGATCAAATGATTTCCTGACATCAATTAAATGCACCCTGCATATTTGTGCTTCTAGCACACTCTCGGAAGAACTGAAAACTGACTCGAGCGCCAGTGCGTAGTGATTAGCCGCTGCGTTTCCCGGCTCATGATTTATGACCACACCCAAACCTTCATCTCTTCCGCCACAGGCTGCAAGCCCTAACAAGCAAAGCGCCCCTACAATAATATCGGCCAGCCGCCCAAAGCGATCAAACACTTGGGAATTTTTCACCAAAAATCCCTCCCAACACTTAGCGTACCCGCAATCTACATCCTTTCACAGAACCCGATCATTCGCTTCACAATGACCGAGGCACACTGGTCTTCGTCAATACCACAAGTCCCCGCAGTCAAGAATTCCCCGCCGCCATCAGTCAATACATAGAAAATCCTTCTATTTCTCCGCCCCTCCCGAGAGAGTTCGAGCTGTGATACCACCAACTCTGCATTCACTTCCCGCGCCCCATCCACAGGGCGCGAATGTATGAGTTCATCCATATCAGCATGGATCTTCTGAGATGAGGAGCTGTCGTGGTCCTGGTTAGCGACCCGAAGAAGACAACCGCGGTCCTGCACACAGGAGGCAAGAAGCGGCATCGATAAGGCAGCAGATAGAAAAACTTTGATCTTCATCGAAACCAGCCCATCCAATGACCTCGTGCTCAAGCAAGAACACGCTCAGTACCGTAGGTTCGGATCATTACGGGCATACGTGCAACTGCCCCCCCTAATTGGGCAACCCCACCCCGCAAGGCGCAATCCCGACCCGTTCATGCCGCAATCCAGGCGCCATACAGGCCACCAGCACCACTATCGCAAGCACCACTCGAATCAACAACAAAGAGAGTCCATTCATGGCTTAGTCCCAGTTCGGCACACTCTGGGCGACAGGATGGTTGCTCGACCACGGCAAGCAATCTCCTGCATTGCAGGCACGCGCGCGATACTCATGCGCGCAATAGGTCCCGCCACTCGACTGCACGTAGGCCTTGTGGCGAAAAAATTCCGATCGCGCCGTCTCCCGTTGCAACTGGCGCTTCAGCAGCCTGCCAGATAGCTACGCTAAAGAAGAGGCCCCATTCGGCGGACGTATCGCGTCCGCACAAGGCTGCTACGAACTCTTCCCGCGTAGCAAGCCAACGAAAAGAGGCATGTAACCCACCGTGAACGCCGCCAGAAGTATGAGCGCCCATTCAATGAATGAAATCCCTGTATGCCCGTACACAAGACGCAACAATCCATAGCTGGCGATCGTGAAAACAGCAGCTTTCGCGTAATACACGGCGACGCCCTTCAGGATCAATTTGATCTTCATATCCTACTTCGACGTATCGTTCACAAGTGGTTCGAGATCGCCTGATGAACTGACCGCCGCACCGGCGGCATTGGCCGCTGCTTGGGTGGGATTGGAGTATTTAAACCCAGGAGCGGCTTCCTTTATACCCTGCATCATATTTCCTGCCGCAGCTCGCTCAGCCTGTCTCAGATCAGCACTCGCACTTCTAGCCGCAACACTAGGCGCAGTAGAAACAGCTGCCCCTAAGCCAGCCGTTACTCCGCTCAAGGCTGCGCCCTTCGCAACCTCGGATATAGAAGCGGCCTTACCTTCAAGTTGTGCATTTGCTTGGACTGAAAATGCACCGACGGCTGCATTTCCAACCACGTTTGCAGCAATGGTTCCACAGGTAGTGGCAGCTGTGCTTGCAACGGCACTTACTCCACCACTTAGCGCGCCAGCCGCTGTTGCGGCAGCAACTTGCCCCCATTTTACTTGGGAGAATCTTTCGCCCATCGACCCTTCAGCCATAGCCATCTGAACACCGATTTTCACAACTACGCCTATTGGCGCACCCCACAAGCACCGGGGGCAGCGCCCGGCCGGATCTTTGAACACGACTCCCGAGTACGGACTGCCCCCGCGAAATTGCACGCCCTTACCCGATACACATAGCTACCCTTATCACGGCTGGCACCAAAGCTGCTCCCGCCGCCGTTATGCACCACCGTCCAGGCACCACCGTTGGCACTCTCCTCGCTCGAATCAGCAGGAAAGGTTCCAGCTCAGCACGCTACGATTGAAGGCCTGCAAAATCACCAGCGCGGCAGACATCGCAGCTGGAGCCGACATAGGCCTGAACCGGAATGCCCCCGCCATCGGCACCGTTCTCCAGTAGGAAGGGAGTGCCATAACCGTCCCTAACAGTTGATCGACGAACGAGCCTCAACCACCATCATGAGACACTGCCTTCTCAATGCGAAAAATGACATGCGGGCGTCAAGAAACGAATGATGAATCAACAGATACATCATCGTAATCGAGAGATGCAAAATCAGAAACCGACATCTTCCCTTGAATGCGCAGCAAGCCAATGTAGGCTGACTTAGCCAGGAGTGACTCATAATCATTAGAAAGGAGCACCGCCCTGAGCCACTCCTCGATTGAAGCTGCTTCAAGCTTCCCCCGAAGCACTGCAGAAACAAGCGATTCAATCATAAGCCTACGATTATCATCAACAGGTTCCTGCCCCACCGTAACAATTCCAATAAAACAACCAAGAATCAACGGATCTGCCCAACGCAACCCGCCGATGAAAATAGCCCTCTCTCGGATCTCCGGATCACGATGAAACAACGACCTCGACACCAACATGTAGCTTGAGGAATCGGGGTCATCTGTGAGAATACCCGAGATCTTGTAAAGCCTATCAAGCAGCAAGCTATCTTCCACCACCAAGCGTCTCCTTCATCTTCGCTATGTTTTCATCCGCCTTGTCAAGCGTTCGCTGGATCCTAACACGCTGCCCTCTAGAAAGACTCGGATTATTCAAGCTCCCCCTCAAACTTTTTGCGGCAGAGCTCAGCCCCTTCAGTGAATTTTGCATCTCTGTCACATGATCAAAGCCGGTCTCAATTCCGCGAAGCTCTTTAGCAACTCCGTCAAAGTCGTGAGGCTTTGCATTATTGTCAACAATGTTATTTATTTTCTTAATTGCCTGCTGCTGAGATCGAGTGAGCGACGCAACGCGACTGGCAATATTGATAAATGCATTCTTCGCACCACCGATGACAGCTGCAGTCGCTGCCGGAATACGACTGGCAGCTAGAACTGAAACACCCGCAACGGCTCCGGCCGCTCTTGCCTCCTGGCGAGACCGGCGCTCATCCAACCCCATCTCGCCGTTTATGACAGCCAGATCATCTCTCATCATCTGGCATGTGGATACGCTCTCACAACGGCCGTCAGGGTCTACATGACCGTAGGGATTTCCAAGGGCATATTTATAGCGATTGAAGTTGGATGACGTATGCCCATTGGCCTCAACCGGATCCGCACTTATGAAAGATCCAATAGCCGGATCATAATACCGCTGCTGCATGTAACTCAGCCCGGTCCCGGAGTCCGTCACATGCCCCGTATATCCCGGCCCATCCTTCAACGGCCGGTTGACCACCGCCCCATACGGCTCATACACCGTACGCTCGATGACATTTCCGCTGGCATCGGTGATCGCCACCGGTGAACCCAGTGCATCAGTGTGGATGTACTCGACCACTTCCTGTGCGACTGCCGGAGCCATACAGGCCGCCAGCACCACCACCGCGAGTACCGCCCGAATCAACAGCAAAGAGAGTCCATTCATGGCTTAGTCCCAGCTCAGTACGCCTCGGGTGACGGGATGGTCGGCCGACCACGGTGAGCAACCACCTGCATTGCAGGCACGCACGCGATAGTCGCCGGCGCAGTAGGCATTGCCGTTGGCGCTCACATAGGTATTGGGCCCGGTATACAGACGTTTGCCACCGCCGCCACTCTCAAGTTGATACTCGGTAGCATCGGGCACCTGGCTCCAGCCCACCTCACACTGGATCTGATAGGGTGCCTTGCGCGTACTGAGCCAGTTGGCCACATTGAAGTAAGGTGTCCCTGGCGGAAGTGCGACCACAACCGTCGCAATGCCCGAGTACGGACTGCACCCCGCGAAATTGCACGCCCTCACGCGATAGGCGTAGCTGCCTTTTCCACGGCTGGCGCCAAAGCTGTTTCCGCCGCCGTTATGCACCACTGTCCAGCCACCACCGTTGGCACTCTCCTCCAGCACGAAACTCTCGCTGTTGGCTGGCACCGACCAGCTCAGGCTGTACTGCGGCACGTTCACCAGGCCCGGCGCGTTGATCACCGGCTCGATCGTCGGCGGCCCGATCACCGCTACCGTCGCCGTGGCCGACCACGGTCCGCAGCCTGCGCCATTGCAGGCGGCAACCCGATAGCCATAGCTGCCGACCCCGCGCGCAGCGGTGGCATAGGAACCCGCGTTGCCGTCGAACAGCGTGACCCATCCGCCACCATTGCTGCTTTCCTGCAAGGTGTAACGCGTGGCACCAGCCACCCCGTTCCAGCCAATGCCGATACTGCCCGGCGCAGCGCGTGCCGGCGCAGAGAGACCTGGCGCAGTGGCGGGCGGATACACCACCGTCACCGCAGCCGTGGCGCTGTATCCCGTGCATCCCACCGGATTGCATGCGCGAACCCGGTAGTTGTAGCTTCCCGCTGCCTTGCCACTGAAGGCCTTGGATTGACTGATGGCGTTGTGCACCTGGGCCCATGCGCCGCCATTGGCGCTTTCCTCCAGCTCATAGCGCTCGGCACCAGAGGCCGCAGACCATGCCACGCTGTAACTGCCATTGAAGGCCGTGGCAGGCACGTTCAAGGTCGGCACGGTGGATGGCGCCAATGCCACGGCCACTGACGCGACATTGCTCCATCCGCCGCACACCGCCCGGCAGCCTCGCACGCGGAACTGATAGGTCCCCGTGACCAGGCCGGTGCTGGTGAACGATTGCGCCGCGCCATCGAAGACCGTGCTCCAGGTGCCCGCAAGGGCTCGCTGCAGCTCATAGCGGTTGGCACCACCGGCCGGGCTCCAGGTCAGGTTCACGCTGCCCTGGGTGATGTAGCCCGGCGCACTCAGCGCGGGAACGCTGGGTGCGGCTTCGCCATGCACCTGGGACACCAGGCTGCCTGACAGGTAGAGATAGTCGGTCTGCTTGCCGGTACGTTCGTTGCGCTGGAATCGCAGCACACCGCCGTTGTCGTAGAACGAATAGATCGCCCCCTTGCCACTGGCGCTGGCCTTCACCCGGCGCCCGTGAGCGTCGTACTCGTAGCTCTCTGCTGTACCCGCCGCACGCAGCCGGTTGCCGTAATCAAACGCGAAAGCCTGGCCATTGCGCACCGAAAGATTGCCCTGCACGTCATAGCCAAGACCGGTCACGGTTGCCCCTGTTCCGGTTTCGATCACGTTGACCAGCCGATTGGTCGGATCGAAATAGTGCGTACGATCGCGGCTGCCGACCTTGGCACGGCGCAGGTTGTCCAGCGCGTCATACTCATACAATGCGTTGCCGAAGCCCGGTGCAGTGACCGTCCGCAACCGGTCCAGGCCGTCATAGGTCATGTCCCGGTTGCCGGGCGCCCCGGGCAGACCATCGGAAATGGCCATCACGTTGCCGCCGGCATCGTAATCGTAGCTGTCATCCAGCACTGCGGCCGCTGCGGTGGCATCGCGGCTGCGGTCGGGCAACCCGCGGGCATTCTGGGTCAACGTGTGCACGATCCCGTTGCCATAGACGAAGCGGGCCAACGCGCCGTTGGCGAAGTAACTGGCCTCTTTCGCATAGCCGCCGACCGTCGTCGCCCGACCCAGTGCGTCCGGCGTATAGCTGACGACACGCCCACCCGGATAGGTATTGCTGGCCAGTGTGCCGTTGGCATCGTAGCCATAGGCCAGGCTCAGGCTTCCCAGATCCGGATGCTGCAGGGTTTCGCCGCTGAGCAGGCGGCGGCGGTTGTACTGGTAGCGGTTGACGACCATCGGCCGGGCCGGATCGTTCTGCGTACTGATCTCGGCAGGCAGACCATCAGGCGCGTAGGACCAGTTCTGATTTCCGCGCCCATCCGGGAAGATCAGGGTCGACAAGCGGTTGGCGGCATCGTAACTGCGCTTCACCGCACGTCCGCTGGCCAGGGCGTCACTGCGGTTGCAGTCGGTGGTGCTCGTCAAACCCGTGCCGGCCGCCGACCACAGCACGTTGCCTGCCGCGTCGTAGTCCTGCACGGTCGCACCGGTTTCCGGTTCGATGGTCTTGCACAGCTGCTGGTAGCCGTCATAGACGTAGCGGCGGGTGAGCGACTGGCTGCCGTCTGCACTGCGGCGGGTGATCGCCAGCGGCTTGCCCAGCGTATCTCGCTGGATCTCGGTCACCACGCCTTCCGGGTGCTGCAGCGTCAGCGGCATCTCGTAGCTGGGCTGGTCGTAGGCAAGATGGCGTGTCGTCGTCGCCTGGCCTCGCGGGTTGGTCACCTTCACCGACAGATTGCCCACGTACTCGGTGCGGGTAACCAGTGCCCCCAGCTCGGACGATTGACTGACCACGGTGGGGCGGCCCAACGCGTCGTACTGCGTCGTGGTGCCGGTCAGGGCGGCATTGATATCGGAGAGCTGCCGCGTGGGATACGAGGCAAACACGGTCTTGCCACTGGTGTCGTAGCGTGTCACCACGGCACTGTCGAGCACGTTGTTGGCGTTTTCGGTCACCAGCACCGGGCGGAACATCGCATCCAGGTAGGTATCCGTGCGCCGCCCGCCCTGCGTGCGGGAGTGCTTCCATGCTCCGGCGGGCACCCCCAGCTGCGCGCCACCCAGCCGCTGCAGGTCCATGGTTACGCCATTCCAGTTCACGCTGTCGCCGCTCGGGAACTGCTGGCTCCGCAGGCGCCCCATGCTGTCGTAGCTGAAGCTGGTGGTTGCGCCGGTCTCGTCGGTCAGCGAGGTGATCCAACCGTTGTCGTCGACGGCGACAGTGCGCACCGCACCGTTGGGCGCTTCAGGTGTGGCTGGCAGCCGCAGTTGCTGCGGAATGCCGCGTTTCCATGCTGACAGATGGCTGGTGTTGCCGCGGCCATCGGCTACCGACGCCACAGTGCCATCGGCCGCATAGGTCACCTGCTGCGCCAGGCGGCCGAATGCATAGGCGCGCAGCGGCAACGCGGTGGCGGTGTCGAACTCGGTGCGCGACTGCTCAATACCATTGAGGACACTGCGCGCGGTCTGACCATTCAACCATAGCGTCGGATTGTCGTAGTAGGTCGTGGTGCTGGTACGGCTCTGTCCGGTGGAATTCGCTTCGACGACGGTGACTTCGCGGACGAAGGCGTCAAAGCTCTGCACCGTACGGGTGAACTGCACGCCATCCTGATTCACGCTCGTGCTCTGCACTGGGCGATTCAGGTGCTCACCCAACTCCCTGGCGCCGTACTTGAGATTCCGTCCTGCCTCATGCGGGAACGGTGCGCTGGCAAGCTGCGCGTCCGGGTAGTAGTTGTTGCGCTCCGTGCGAACCACCGCGCCGCCGGAGCTGGTGGTCGTGGACAGCAGTAGACCGTCGTTGTAGCCGACTTCCTTACCGAATTCGTATGTCCGGATGACCCCATCCGGCAGGGTTTCAATCGTTATCTTTGGTTCCGCCTGCCCCACCGGGATCATCGGCCACCCAGCCTCGTGGACCCTTCTGTCGTACTCCCACCCCAGATTTGTATACTGATAGTTCCATTGAGCCGTAGGCATGCCGGGGCCACTGATGGTTTTGGCAACCAGCGACATCGCGTCACGATAGATGGGCGTGAGATTCCACCCATCAGCCAGCAACTGCTCATCGCCTGAGGTCTGGCAATTGAACGGCACGTTCTTGCGCCCATGCCGGAATGGCCGGAAGACGAAGGTTCCCACCGCACCGGATGGATGCGTGATGGAGGCTGTAACTTCCGTCTGCACGATCTTGTTCGTCTTCGCGCAGAGGGCCGGGGTTTCCATGTAGTCACTCACGGGCTGCCCGGTGTACTCCTGGTACTTCTTCGTCACATAGACCGGCGGCAGGTTGTAGCCCCATGCCGTCCCATCCGGCAAAGTAACCGACTGCAATACACCGGTAGGAGCATAGCCATATGTCCAGGTTCGGCCCGATGCCGCCGCCGATGCAATGCGCCCCAAGGAATCATAGGAAAGGCTGATGCTGCGCCCATCGTTGGCGACCATTCGATCCAATCGCCCACCACTCCACTCGTAGCGGACCCAGTTGCCGAAACGATCAACGACCTGCGAAGGATAGAGGAAGACCTTTTTTCGCTTCAGGGTGGCATGGGTGATGGTGTCGTAGGGCTGGAGAACAGCAGACTCGTGCTCGCGTGCCACCATCCAGTCAAAGTAGTATTTGGTCCCGTCTGGCGCGTGCCCCAGGAAGCCCTCGCCCGCCTGACCACTCTTGAGCGAACTGAGGCAGGAGAAGAACCACCCCGATTTGGTATTCCAAGGCGTCGCCGCGCCAACCTGCGGCATGGGCTGGCGCGCGTCTCCGCTGCCTGCAAGGACGGTTTCACCGCCTCCGCCGGGCAGCGAAAGCCTTACTCCCTCCCAATAGGTGTAGGGGGCAAAACTGATGGTCTGGGTATGCTTGTAGTTCCAGACATCCAAGGACGGGGGAGCGGAAACTGTCGAGCAACGTGCGCTTGGTGTCCAATGCCCGCCGACCGCGGTTTCGGGCTGGTCTCCATATGTGCCTGAAAGTGATGGGATGTCCAGATCCCAGTTTCCATACTCCTTGTCGTTTGCACTGCCGCTGACGTCCCCGTAACTGCGGCTGAGCGAAATCGCGAGCCCACCGTTACCCGGAATCGAAATATCCGTGGCCTTGAAGCTGATCGAACCGTCATACAGGTTCACCTGCTCACCAAAGATCTCGCCCTTCAGCGGCTCGACAAGATCGCCATACTTCAGCGCTTGTCATATTCCTGACGCCAAGTCGGCACGATCTGGGCGGAAGCGGTTACCGGCGCCATCACGCAGAAGGCCAGTGCCGTCAGAAGCAGGCCTTTGATGGCGTTTGCCGCGCGCGGATGAGCAATGAGCCGTGCTTGCATGAAGATCCTCCCTGGATCGACCTTCCTTGAGAGCCCCGCCCACATCGCGCCACTGTCGATGCTCAGATCGGACGGTGCCCACTCCGGCAGACAACCACACGCTTGAACACGGTGGGCGGGCATTGCTTCATTTATGAATGAAAAATGAAGGCTGCGTCAACAAGGCGTATCCGACACACTTGGCAAAGCCAGCCGGATCAGCCACCTCCCCGCT
>NZ_WKEE01000069.1:0-25750 GCF_021605635.1 Stenotrophomonas sp. PA-6-5C | reverse complement strand
GGGCAGGGGTGTCAGCCGCATGAATGCGGCTGCCAAGCCTACAAGGACGTACTTGCGGCGTCCCCTGCCCAGTCCACCCGCCCGGCCAAGCGCGGCTTTTGCTCCATGCGACCAACCGACCACCCACGAGGGGCTGCGCCGTTCGCTGCGAACTACGCCGAAGGCGACGGCTTCTGCTTCAGCAGGCTCAACGCCAGTCCGCCGACAACCAGCACCCCCAGTCCCAGCAGCGCCCACAGCAGCCACGCCTTCCAGTCGTGCTGCGGCTTCAGCGCCGCATCACCGGCCAGCGTCTCCGGACTGCCTTCCAAGCGTGCCAGCGTCGGCTGCCACGACGGATCATTGCGCTGGCGCAGTTCCTCGATCAACACCGTGATCGGTGCCTCTGCGCGGCGCGCGGTCGTACTGCCCACGGCCAGTGCGTAGGGCGCTGCGCCCTGGCTGAGGAACACCATCACTTCCGGTTGATAGCCCAGGCGCAGCGTCGGGGCGCTGGTGGTCTCCACCGGGCTCGCCACCAGCTTCCAGTAGCGGTCGCGGTACATGCCGCCCAACGGCTGTGCCGCCGATTGCTGGCGCTGGCCCGGGGCACCCTGCTGCAGCTGATAGGCAATCCACGGCGCGCTGCGGCGCTGCCACTCCGCGGCAGCGTCATCGCGACTGAACAAGGTCCACTGCACCAGGCTGTTGTCGGTGCTGGCCACGTCGGCGCGGGTCACCGGGAATCGGCCATCCAGTTCAAAGGTGAACTCGCCCTTGCCCTGCGCTGTCGGTGTCAGCGACAGCCACTCCCAGGGCACCGTTGCCGGCGCCGGCGGCAGTTCCGCCAGGACGCTGCGCAGCTCCGGCAGGCGCGCCTCGCCCTGCGGCAGGATCCGCAGGTAGCGCACGTTGCTGTCGACCTGCAGGCGGCGCTGCAGCAGGCGCTTGCCCGCGCGCTGCAGGTCCACCAGGGGGACGTCGCGGGCGATCGACTGCCAGCGCTGCAGATCGTCGCTGGCATCGAGCTGTACCTGCGCCTGCAGTGGCTGGCTGCTTTCGGCCCAGTCCAGCACCAGCGCTGCCAACGGTTGCTGGCCGAGCACGCTGGCATCGATCAACCAACCACCCTGCCCGTTCGCTACCGCACCACCACCAAGGCGAGCTTCGACCCGGCGCACACGGCCGTCGGTATCGCGCTCGGTCAGCAGCTGCAGGTCGTTGCGCTGGGCCTCGGCCAGCGGCGGCAGCGGGAACCACGGCAGCTCGCGCTGCACCGGTGGCTGCGCCAACGGCTGGTCCGGCGCCAGCAGCGCCGACGGCAATGCCTGGCCAGCGGCGTTGAACACCTGCAGGTCGCCCAGATCGGCTGCGCCTGCACGGCGATAGATCGCCGGCTCCAGCACCACCCGGTAGGCACCGGACTGCGCGCTGGACAGGCTCAGCGGCCATTGTTCGGCGTACTGCGCGCGGTAGTCCGTGGCCTGTGCAGCAACTGCACCGGCCACCCCGAACAATACCGGCAGCAACGCTCGGCTCCACTTCCTCATTGGTTTTCCTCCACGGTTGGCGGCGCGCTCGGCGGCGCGGGCGCCAGGTAGCCCACCACGGTGCACAGCAGGCCGTAGGCGATGAACGATGCGATTCCCAGCAGGTTGCCCAGGTGCTGTCGGTCGATCAGCACCAGCTTGGCCAGCACCACGGCCATCAACACGGCACCGACCATCCACAGCACACGCTGGCCGCGACGAGAGCCCCACACCCAGGCGATCACGCCGAGCACGCTCCACAACACGGTCAGGCTGGTCTGGGCCAGGCTGAAGCGGGCCATCGTCGGATCCCAGACCACCCCACCCCAGTGATGCACGCCATGCAGCACGGTGCTGGTCAACGCGATGAAACCGGCCACGGCCAGCACCGGCACACGCAACCGCTGCAGCGGCGCCGGTCCCTGCGCGTCATACAGCCAGCGCGCGATCAGCAGCAGGCTGACCCACTGTGCCAGTTCGGCAGGATTGAGCAGCGGCAGCCACGGCAACGGCGTGGCGTCACCCGCCACGGTCAGGCCGAACAACCAGGCCAACGCCAGCACCGCGAAAATCACGCTCTGCAGCGGCAGGCGCACCGGATCAAACGCTGCACCCAGCGGCCAGCGCAGCACGTTCCAGCGCCACAGCGACAGCGCCGCCAGCAGCAACCACGGCAGGGTCACCAGCAACGCGGTCCAGCCCTGCGCCAGGCGCGCGTCCCCGCCGCCCCACAAGGCCAGCAGCGAAAGCAGCGACGGCCACAGCAGCCACCACAGGAACTGCGCGATACGGGCCACGCCGCCACTGCCCTGACGCAGGCACAGCAGGCTGCGCACGCCGAGCGCGGCGAACACGGCCCACGCCAGCGCGCCATAGCCGGCAAACGGCTGCTGGTGTGCATCACTCTGCAGCAACGCCAACGGGAAGCCCGCTGCCAGCATCACCAGCGCGGTCACGCCCAGCGCACGCGCCGGCATGCGGCGCTGTACTTCCGACGCCAACCAGGCGGTGACGGCGGCCAGCACCAGCACGGCATCGGCCTGCACCGAATGCTGGAAGAAGCGGCCGATTTCATGCACCAGACCGCCCAACCACCACAGCAGGCCCCACAGGTAGTACACCAGGGCGAAGTCATGGCGCTGCCTGCGCTGGTAGCTCCACGCCGCCGCGAAACCTGCCACGGCCAGCAGCAGCGCGCCGATCGCGGTCGGGTTGAGCAGGAAGCGCTGGTCCTGGTGCCAATGGTCGGCACCCACCACGAACGCGAATGCGGCGGCGAGCTGCAGCAGCGCACCGGTCACCTGCGGCAACCAGCGCTTCTGGCGCAACCCCAGCCAGGCCAGACCGGCGCCTTCCAGCGCGAATACCGCGCCGGTGGCACGCGCCGAGAATGCCAACGGCACTGCCAGCGTCGCAAAGCCCACGGCCAGTACCGCATGCGACTGCGCCAGCACCGTGTACGACGCGCGCGCGATCAGAGCGCGTGCCAGCAATGCATAGATCGCGGCCAGGCCCAGCGCACACAGGGCCAGCGTCATCGGTTGTTCGTGCAGCATGCCGGCCTGCAGCGAGAAGGCGATCAGCGGCGTGCCGAACACCAGGCTGCCATCAACCAGATCGCGACGCCCGGCCGGCTGCCGGCGCGCATACAACAGCGGAATCAGCAGATAGAAGGCGAAGAACAGCAGCAGGAACGGTTCGGTGCTGGCGAACTTGGTCGCGTCGTACTGCAGCACGCCCCAGAAGGTGCCGATGCCGAAGGTGAACGCGAAACCGAGCAGGTTCAGCACACGCCACGGGCGATACCAGGCGATGGCGAAAATGCCCGCGTTGAGCACCGCGTAGTAGCTGAACAGCCCGACGTGGTTGCCGCTGCCAGTGGACAGCCACAGCGGCGCCATGAAGCCCGCCAGGATGCCCAGCACCGCCAACGTACGCGAGTTCTGCACCACCGCCAGCACGCACAGCCCCGCCACCAGCGCGATCGAGCTGGCAAAAGCGAAACCGGGCGCGAGCAGATCGAAGCGCTTGAAGGCAGCGAAGATGGTCAGCAGCAGCACGCCGATGGCGCCGCCCTGCAAGGCCAGCGCGAACATCCGCCGGCGCTCGCGCTGGTGCCAGCCGAAGGCCAGCAGGCCCAGCGCACCGACGGTGATGCCCGCCAGCCGCAGTTCTACCGGTACCACCAGCCAGCCTTGATCGCTGACGTACTTGAGCAGCGCGGCAACACCGGCCAGCAGCACCAGCATGCCGATCTTCACCGGCACATTGCCCTGGGTGAACCAGTGTTTGACCGCGCCAATCGCGCGCTCGACCAGGTTCGGCAGGGCCGGTTCGGCCGGCAGCGGCGGCACTGTCGGCTCCGGTGGCAACGGCGGTGGCGGCAGCGGACGCGCGGGCTGGGCCGGCGGCGGCAGCTCCTCGCGGGCGGCGACCGGCGTCGATGAAGGGGCCGCCGTGGGCCGCAGGAACGAGGGTTCGCTGCTGGGCTCGCGTGTTGCCGCAGGCGCGCGCGGCGGCTCGGCCACGGCCGAGGGCGCACGGCCGACCGTCCCTGCCGGAGTGGGCGCGACCTGCACGGTCTGTGCGGCCTCCAGCGCGGCGACCCGCCGGCGCAGGCCGGCAATCATCACCAGCGCCGCCACCAGCAGCAGCGGTATCGCCAGCAGGACCAGTACTGCCAGGACCAAGAGTGCTTCCATTCCTCGCCTTCCAATGCGATCCCGCGCCACGATGGCGGCGGTCGACGGGCCCATGCTACGTCAGGCCGGGCCCCTTAAACGACGAACCCCGGCCAGGCCGGGGTTCGCGCGACGATCTTCGCAGGCCTTACTTGGCTGCGACGACCTTGGCCATTTCCAGGCACTTGTTGGAGTAGCCCCACTCGTTGTCGTACCACGACACGAGCTTGACGAAGGTGCCGTCCAGGGCGATGCCGGCGTCGGCATCGAACACCGAGGTGTGGGTTTCACCGCGGAAATCGGTGGCAACCACCTTGTCCTCGGTGTAGCCCAGGATGCCCTTCAGCGCGCCTTCGCTCTGTGCCTTCACTTCGGCGCAGATCTCGGCGTAGGTGGCTTCCTTTTCCAGCTCGACGGTCAGGTCGACCACCGACACGTCCGAGGTCGGCACGCGGAAGCTCATGCCGGTCAGCTTCTTGTTCAGTTCCGGAATGACCACGCCGACAGCCTTGGCTGCACCAGTGGAGGACGGAATGATGTTCTCCAGGATGCCGCGGCCGCCGCGCCAGTCCTTGTTGGACGGGCCATCGACGGTTTTCTGGGTGGCGGTGGCCGCATGCACGGTGGTCATCAGGCCGCGCTTGATGCCCCACTTGTCATTGATGACCTTGGCCAGCGGCGCCAGGCAGTTGGTGGTGCACGAGGCGTTGGAGATGATCGCCTGGCCGGCGTAGGTCTTGTCGTTCACGCCGAACACGAACATCGGCGTGTCGTCCTTCGACGGTGCCGACAGGATGACCTTCTTGGCGCCGGCATCGATGTGCTTCTGCGCGCTGACCTTGTCCAGGAACAGGCCGGTCGCTTCGAGCACGACGTCGACGCCGACTTCGTCCCACTTCAGGTTGGACGGATCGCGTTCCTGGGTCAGGCGGATCTTCTTGCCGTTGACCAGCAGATCCTTGCCATCGACGGCTACGTCGGCCCTGAAACGGCCGTGCACGGAGTCGTACTTGAGCATGTAGGCCAGGTAATCCGGCTCCAGCAGATCGTTGATGGCCACGATTTCGATGTCGTCGCCGAAGTTCAGCACCGCCGAGCGCAGGACGTTACGCCCGATGCGACCGAAACCGTTGATACCAACCTTGATTGCCATGTTCTCAAGCTCCTGCAGCCGCGACAGGTGCGGCGGGGTGGATAGGGCCCACAAGTCTAGCAGGCCGGCCTTGACCACCGCCGGCCAAGGCCGGCCCCGGGACGGGGGCCGGACAGGATTTGATCCGGATCAAAGCGTTAGCGCGGCGTGAGGCCGAGACTGGCCACATCCACCCAGCAACGAGATCACCCCCATGCGCAAGACCTCCCCCCTGATCGTGGCCAGCCTGGCCGCCGCCCTGTCGCTGGCCGCCGCCCCGGCCATGGCCCAGTCCAAGGGCGACTGGACCATTTCCGCCGGCGTGCACCAGGTCGCCCCGAAGTCGAACAACGGCTGGCTGGCCGGTGGCACCCTGAAGGTCGACGTCGACAACGACGTCAAGCCAACCATCACCGGTGAGTATTTCATCGCCGACAACCTGGGCATCGAAGTGCTGGCGGCGCTGCCGTTCAAGCACGACATCAACATCAACGGCCTGGGCCGCGTGGGCAGCACCAAGCAGCTGCCGCCGGTGGTCACCCTGCAGTACCACTTCAACAGCAAGGGCAAGGTGTCGCCGTTCGTCGGCGCCGGCCTGAACTACACCACCTTCTTCAGCGAAGACACCACCGGTGCGCTGGCAGGCAGCAAGCTGAAGCTGCAGGATTCGTGGGGCCTGGCCGCGCATGCGGGCATCGACTTCGCGATTGGCGAGAAGGGCGCACTGCGCGTGGACATGCGCTGGATCGACATCGACAGCAAGGTGAAGCTGGACGGCGAGAAGATCGGCACGGTCAACATCGATCCGCTGGTCTACGGCGCGTCGTACGTCTTCAAGTTCTAAGGGGTTGTTTGGCGGGGGCTTCGCCCCCGCTCCCCCGCTACAGGCAAAACCCTCGCAGCATGTTGCCCCGGTATGTGTGTGCCGGGGCTTTTTTTGTTGGGCACGACGGGCGCAGGTACCGGTGTGGGTCGAGGCAGGGGAAGGTGCCGAGACACGCCGTAAACCCATCACTGGGGGCTCGATGGCGCCATCCATGGCACCAACGGTCCCGTCCCCTCCCCCTGCCTCGCCCTTCCATTTTTTGCGCGCGCGCAAGCGCAAGCAGAAGCCGGCATCCGCACGTCGCAGTTGCCATCGGCCGGATGCGATTGCGCGCCGCAGGATGTGATCCTGCATTTGACTCTGATTCTGCTTTTGACGTTTGCATCCGCCAGCGCGGCCATGTTGGATGGTGGCTGCAGGGGCAGGCGCTGCGGGACCGTCCGCGGCATGGATGCCGCGGCCGAGCCTACAGGGACGTACTTGCGGCGTGTCCCGCAGCGCCTGCCCCTGCAGCCAGCTGCCCAGCGAACAGGAACGCGCCGCTTTCCATCAACCACCCATCTCCCCCGCTGGCTAGAATGAGCGGATGAAAGCACTGCACTCCCTGTTCCTCGCCGCCGCTCTCGCGCCGGCCCTGCTGACCCTGTCCGCACCCGCCCATGCCTGGGGCGCGCAAGGCCACCGCCTTGTCGCCGAAGTCGCCGACAGCCGCCTCAACCCGACCGCACGCACCGAGGTTGATCGCCTGCTGGCCACCGAACCCGGTGCCACCCTGGCCAGCATCGCGCCCTGGGCCGACCAGCTGCGTGCCAAGGATCCCGGCCTCGGCCGTCGCTCGGCCGGCTGGCACTACGTCAACATCGCCGAAGATGGCTGCCATTACGAGGCGCCGAAGCACTGCAAGAGCGGCAACTGCATCGTCGAAGCGCTGAAGGCGCAGAGCGCGATCCTCGGCGACCGCAGCCTGACCGATGGCGAGCGCCTGCAGGCGCTGAAGTTCGTCGTGCATCTGGTTGGCGACATCCATCAGCCGATGCACGCCGGCTACGGCCATGACAAGGGCGGCAACGATTTCCAGCTGCAGTTCGGCAACCGCGGTACCAACCTGCACTCGCTGTGGGACAGCGGCATGCTCAATACCCGCAAGGTCGACGATGCCGGTTACCTGCCGGTGCTGCGCGCGCTGCCGGCGCCGAAGCTGGCACGCCAGTCCAACCCGCAGCGTGACCCGGTCACCTGGGCCGAAGCCAGCTGCCGCATTTCCGTGCAACCTGGCGTTTACCCTGCCTCGCGTAAGATCGGCGACGACTACACCACGCGCTACCGACCTGTGGCCGAAGCGCAGCTGCGACTGGCGGGTGAAAACCTGGCGCAGTTGCTGAACCGCGTGCTCGCCACACGCTGAGGAGTATCCGATGTCGGTCCAGGTGCAATCGTTCTTCCACCGTGACAGCAACACCTTCAGCTACCTGGTCAGCGACCCGGCCAGCAGGGAGGCCGCGCTGATCGACCCGGTACTGGATTACGACCCGGATACCGACGCCAGCAGCGAATCGCCGGTGCGCGCGATGCTCGATGCCATCGCGCAGCAGCAGCTGCACGTGCGCTGGCTGCTGGAAACCCACGCCCATGCCGACCACGTGTCGGCGGGGCGTCGACTGAAGCAGCGGTTCCCGCAGGCGACGTTGGCCATCGGCGAAGGCATCCGCGCGGTGCAGGCCACGTTCGCACCGCGCTATGGCCTGCAGCTGCCCGATCAACATGCGATCTTCGATCACCTGTTCGCCGACGGCGAGACCTTTGCACTGGGAGAGTTGCAGGGGCGCATCATCGCCGTCCCCGGCCACACCAGCGACAGCATCGCCTATCTGATCGACGATGCCGTCTTCACCGGCGACTCGCTGTTCATGCCCGATGGCGGCACTGCACGCTGCGATTTCCCCGGCGGCGACGCCGCGCAGCTTTACCGCTCGATCCAGCGTCTGCTTGCCCTGCCCGATGCCACCCGCGTGTTCGTCTGCCACGACTACGGCCCGGGCGGCCGCGATTTCGCCAACGAAACCACCATCGGTGAACAGCGCGCGCACAACATCCACGTGCATGACGGCGTGGCCGAAGCCGAATTTGTCAGCGTGCGTCAGGCGCGTGATGCGACCCTGGCAGAACCGCAGCTGATGCAGCCGGCGGTGAAGGCGAACATCCAGGGCGGAGCGTAGGGGCCGCACGGTCGCTTCATCGCGGCGGGAATGACGCGGCATCATTTGCCCTGCGTGCGCACCACATGCTGGCCCTTCACGATCTCGAAGGTGAAGGCATACAGCAGGCTCACCGGCACCGGTTCGACGCGCTCGGCGCCTTCGCAGTCGCCACGATCGCTCGGCACCTTGCCCGGTGCGAAGTGGCAGACGGCGGCGGGTGAATACTTCCACATCGCCACCGCCTCCTGCGCCGCCTGCAACAGCGGCGCGTTCTCGCTTGCCGCGCCTGCAGCGCATTCGCTGCGGCCGACCAGCGCCAGGCTTCGCTCGACAGCGCCTTCGGCATCGATCACCAGTTGCAGGCAGATGGTGGTCGGCGCCAGTTCGGTGCGCGGGTCACGATCACCGATCTGCGGATCCGGCGCCACATACAGCTGCGGCATCCGATAGCCTTCGGTTGCACCCAGCGTGTACGCCTGCACCTGGCCGCTGCCGCCTTTTCCTTCCGCATGCAGACGTTGATGGCCAACGCTTTCATTGCGGGTGTCGACGGTGCTCAGCCGTTCCTGGGTGGCGCAGCCCGCCAGCATCCCCGCTGCCATCAGCAGTGCGAAGCGCATCACCTGGTGGTCTCCGTCACGTCGTCGTTCTCATCCATGGCGAAGGTGATCGGAATGCGCACGGCGCCCGCCACCGGCTTGCCGTTCTTCAGCGCCGGGCGATAGGTCCAGCTTCGCGCTGCTGCAATCGATACCGCTTCGAATACGCCCGGATTGGTGGCGCTCACTACACGCACATCGCTGACAGCACCGTGCGCATCAACGTCGACGCGGAGCACCACCACGCCTGTCTGGCTCTGCTCGAACGCGCTCTTCGGGTAGCTCGGCGGCGGCATCTTGTCGACCTGGATCTCCCGATCCATGACAGCCGCCACTGGGCCGACCGCCATTGCGCCACTCTGGCTCGCCCACGCCACCGCCCCCATCCCCAGGCACAACCCGACCACCAGCACCTGACCCGACACCCACGGCAATGCCTTCCGCTTGGACTGCTTCAACATGGCGATACGCTCCTTCAACACAGGTTGGCTGCGCCAGTGGCAGACCGCTGGCGCAACCGGGTGGACCAGCTGCGCCTTCAGCAGCGTGCTGGCGTAGAGGCCGCGCAGCGCGGGCTGCGGGGCAATGGTGCGGGCATCGCAGGCCAGTTCCTGGTCACGCAGGAAACGACGTGCGGCCCATGGCAGCAGCGGGTGGAACCAGAACACCGCGCGCATCAGCAGCAGCACGCCGTTGGCCCAGTGATCGCCATTGCGACGATGGCTGTGCTCGTGCTGCAGGATCAGGCGCTGCTCCTGCGCGCTGAACTGTTGGTCGAAATCCGGGCCGACCACGATGCGTGGCCGCCACAGGCCCACCAGCGCCGGCAGCCCGGGATCAGCGCTGGCCTGCCAGCTGCCATCGGCACGTGGCCGCAGCGCGCCCAGGTTCCGCTCGAAGCGACGCTGTGCACGCAGGTCGCGCAGCAGGCAGGTGCCTGTGCCCAGCGCCCACACCAGCAGCAGCACCAAAGGCCATTGCAGCGACGCCGTCGGCAGGCTGTCCACGGATTCCGGCACGACCTTCAGCGGCAAGGTCGGCACATGCTGCAACAGCGCGACCTGTGGCAGGGGAATCAACAGCGTGACCAACAGCAGGGGCAGCAGCCACCAGCTGCGGTAAGCCAGCCCGGCGCCGCCCAATCGCACCAGCAACGGCCGCGTCACCGCCAGCAGGGCCGCGCCCAGCGCCAGCCACAGGCTGGCCCGCCACAGTCCGTCGAGCAGCTCATTCATCATCCAGCTCCTGGATCAGCTTCTTCAGTTCGGCGATGTCCTGCGCGCTCAGTTGACCGCGTTCGCTGAAATGCGCCACCAGCGGCGCCACCCGGCCTTCGAACACACGCCCGAGGAAGTCCTGGCTCTGCGCCTGCACCCATGCCTGGCGCTGCAGCAGCGGCCGGTACAGATAGCGCCGGCCATCGCGCTCGGCGGCGATCGCGCCCTTGGTCAGCAGCCGGTTGATCAGGGTCTTGATGGTCGGCTCGGCCCAGTTGCGGTGGGCCAGTGCGGCCACGACGTCATCGGCGGTGCGCGGTGCCTGCTGCCAGAGCACCTCCATCACTACGGCCTCGGCTTCACTGATCGGGGTCATGGTTTACATCCGTAATCGATGAATTGATTACGCGCGTAATCGAACCGACTGTCAACCCCTAGACCCGTACTTCATCGCGCCTGCGCCAGCATGAGGGGCCTCCACCGCAGGTACCGGCATGAAGCCTTTGCGCAAGCGTGATTTCCCCGTCGAACAGGCCCGGCGCTTCCTCGAACCCGGCCCGATCGTGCTGGTCACCACCTCCTGGCGTGGCCAGCGCAACCTGATGACGATGGGCTGGCACATGGTGATGGGCTTTTCGCCCTCGCTGGTGGCCACCTACCTGTGGAACGAGAACCACAGCTTCGGCCTGGCGCGCGGCAGCGGCGAATGCGTGATCAACGTGCCGGGGGTCGAACTGCTGGACACCGTGGTCGACATCGGCAACTGCAGCGGCCGCGACGTGGACAAGTTCGAACGGTTCGGCCTGGATGCGCTGCCGGCGCGGGACGTGGGGGCACCGCTGGTAGGCCAGTGCCATTCCAGTTTCGAGTGCCGCCTGCATGACGACAGCAAGGTCGAATCGAGCAATCTCTTCATCTGGGAAATCGTGCGCGCACACGTGGCGCCACGGCCGAAGCTGCCGCGTACGGTGCATTACCGCGGCGATGGCCGGTTCATGGTGGCCGGTGCCGAAGTCTCGCGTCGACGGCGGTTCAAGCCCGACATGCTGTAATGCCAGCACTCCCCCCAAGCAGGACCGCCCCGGATGACCGAACACCTCACCGACCTCGACGCCGCCGTTGACTGGCTGTTCGCGCGCGTGGACGGGCCGCTGCGGATCGGTGCGCCGCTGGCGCTGGGCAAACCCCACCGCCTGCTCAACGCCCTGTATGCGCGTGTGGAACAGGACCCGTCGCGGCCGCTGCAGCTGTACACCGCGCTGTCGTTGAACCCGCCGCAGGCGAAGGGAGATGGCCTGGAAGCGCGCTTCATGGCGCCGTTCGCGTCCCGCCATTTCGGTGAAGACTTCCCGCGCCTGGCCTATGCCGATGCAATCGCGCGCGACGCATTGCCAGCGCATGTGCAGGTGGAAGAGTTCTACATGCAGTCCGGTGCCCTGCTCGGTTCGCGGCAGGCACAGTCCAGCTACACCAGCCTCAACTACACCCACGCTGCCGACGCCGTGGCCCAGCGCGCGCCGCAGGTGATCGTGCAGAAAGTAGCGATGCGCCCGGACGACCGGCGCCTGTCGCTGTCCTGCAACAACGACATCACCCAGGACACGCTGGACGCGATGACCGCACGCGGCCTGCCGCGCCCGCTGCTGGTTGCGGAGATCGATCCGCAGCTGCCGTATCTGGGCGGCACGGCCACGGTCGACGTGTCCTTCTTCGATCTGGTCATCACCCCGCCGCCGCCGTATCCGGCGTTGTTCGGGCTGCCGCGGCAACCGGTGGCCGACGCCGACTACGCCATCGGCCTGTATGCCAGCACCCTGGTGCGCGACGGCGGCACGCTGCAGATCGGCATCGGCACCTTGGCCGATGCACTCAGCCATGCACTGGTACTGCGCCACACCGACAACGCGCGCTACCGGCGCGTGCTGGATGCACTGGACCCGCAACTGGCCAGCCATCCGCTGGTACAGGAGATCGGCGGGCTGGAGCCGTTCGAGATCGGCCTGTACGGCTGCAGCGAAATGCTCAACGAGGGCTTCCGCCGGCTGGTGCAGACCGGCGTGATCAAGCGCAAGGTGCATGATGACCTGGCGTTGATGCAGCGCATCGAGAACGGCAGCACGCTGTCCATCGATCACGCCACGTTGGAGGCGGAGGGCGAATATCTGCACGGCGCGTTCTACCTGGGCTCATCCGAATTCTACGAATGGCTGCGCACCCTGCCCGAGGACGAATGCCGGGCGATCGGCATGCGCCGCATCAGCGAGATCAACCAGCTGTATGGCGGCAACGAAACACTGGAACGCCTGCAGCGCCGACACGCGCGCTTCTTCAATTCCTGCATGATGGCCACCGTACTGGGCGCAGCGGTGTCCGATGCACTGGAAGATGGACGCGTAGTCTCCGGTGTGGGCGGCCAGTACAACTTCGTGGCGATGGCGCATGCGCTGCCGGAAGCACGCAGTGTGTTGATGTTCCGCGCCGCGCGTGATGATCGTGGCCAGCGCGAATCCAATGTGCGCTGGAACTACGGTCACACGACCATTCCGCGCCACCTGCGTGACATCTATCTCAACGAGTACGGCATCGCCGATGTGCGCGGCCTGACCGACGACGACTGCGTGCACGCGATGGCGGCAATCACCGAGGCGCCATTCCAGGGCGCGCTGCTGCAGCAGGCCTTCGCGGCGCGCAAGCTGGCAGCAACGGCACAGCCCGATGCGCAGCGGCAGCAGCGCAATACACCACAGGCACTGGCGGCGGCGCTGGCGCCGTTCCGCAACGATGGCACCCTGCCCGATTACCCGTTGGGCAGCGACTTCACCGAGATCGAACAGGTGCTGGTGAAGGCGCTGGGCTGGTTGAAGGCCAACACGCAGACGCGCGGCAGCAAGCTGCGCACCGTGTGGGACGCGCTGTGGCAACCTGCTGGTGACGGAGATGCCGTGTACCTGCAACGGATGGAACTGCAGTCGCCCAAGGACGTCGGCGAACGGCTCAATGCACGGTTGTTGAGGCTGGCCCTGGCACGCACCGCGTAGCTGCGCGGATGGTAGCGCCGGGCCATGCCCGGCGGATAACGATCAGTGCCAACCAGGATTGGCACCTGCCGCAGTGGCGCGGCACGCTATCCTGTGCGGATGAGCGACGATTCCCGTTTCCTGCATGACCTGCAACGCCGCCAGGCCGATGGCGAGCACCTGCGCTATCTCTGCTTCTGGGGTCACCAGCCGCCGCGCACAGGCGTGGCGGCGTCGTGTTTCAGCCAGTGGTACGACGCAGGTTTCAACATCGACGGCGTGCACTACGCCACCGCCGAGCACTTCATGATGGCCGGCAAAGCGCGACTGTTTGGTGCCACCGACATCCTCGAACAGGTTCTCGCCAGCCGCACGCCTGACAAGGTGAAAGCGCTGGGCCGGAAGATCGAGGGCTTCGACGAGGCTCTGTGGGCGCAGGCGCGCTACGCCCTGGTGGTCGAAGGCAACCGGGCCAAGTTCTCGCAGAATGCGGCGCTCGGCGATTTCCTGCGCGCCACGGAAGATCAGGTCCTGGTGGAAGCCAGTCCGGTGGATGTTGTCTGGGGAATCGGCCTGGCCAAGGATCACGCCGACGCACACAACCCGGCGCAGTGGCGCGGATTGAATCTTTTGGGGTTTGCACTGATGGAAGTGCGGGACGCGATGTAACGCCTATCCACGCATGGCGTGGATCTACTGGCGCGCGGGCGATTCGTTTCGCTCCGCAAACGAGAAAGGCCGGCTTGCGCCGGCCTCCCCGTATTCCATTGCGGTGCGGCTTACAGCGCCTTGGCGGCTTCCACCACGTGCGCGGTGGTGATGCCGAAGTGCTGGTACAGCTTGTCGGCCGGGGCCGAGGCACCGAAGGTATCGATGCCGATCACTGCGCCGTCCAGGCCGACGAACTGGCGCCAGAAACCGGTGATACCGGCTTCGATCGCCACGCGCTTGCGCACGGCGTTCGGCAGCACCGATTCGCGGTAGGCCGCATCCTGGCGCAGGAACACATCGGTGGACGGCATCGAGACCACGCGGGTCTTCAGGCCGGCCGCATCCAGCTGCGCCTTCGCTTCGGTCGCCAGCGAGACTTCCGAACCGGTCGCGATCAGGATCACGTCCGGGGTGCCGGCAGCATCAGCCAGCACATAGCCGCCACGCTCGATCTGTGCGATCTGCTCGGCGTCGCGCGGCTGGTGCGGCAGGTTCTGGCGGCTGAACACCAGGCAGCTCGGGCCGTCCTGGCGGGTGATCGCAGCCTTCCAGCTCACGGCCGACTCGACCGCGTCGCACGGGCGCCACACGTCGTTGTTCGGGATGTAGCGCAGCGAGGCCAGATGCTCCACCGGCTGGTGGGTCGGGCCGTCTTCGCCCAGGCCGATCGAGTCGTGGGTATAGACGTGGATGGCGTGGGCCGGGATCAGCGCGCTCATGCGCACGGCATTGCGGGCGTAATCGCTGAACACCAGGAAGGTGGCATCGAACGGAATGAAGCCACCGTGCAGGGCCAGGCCATTGGCGATCGCGGTCATGCCGAACTCGCGCACACCGTAGTACACGTAGTTGGCATTGGCATCGTCGGTGGCGACGGATTTGCTGCCCTTCCACAGGGTCAGGTTCGAGTGTGCCAGGTCGGCCGAACCGCCCACGATTTCCGGCAGCAGCGGTGCGAAGGCTTCGATGGCCAGCTGTGACGCCTTGCGCGAGGCAATGGTCTGGCCTTCGGCGGCAACCTGGGCGATGTAGGCGTCGGCCTTGGCAACGAAGTCGGCCGGCAGATCGCCATGCGAGCGACGGGTCAGTTCAGCGGCTTCGGCCGGATACTGCGCAGCGTACTTGTCGAACTGCTGCTCCCACTCGGCCTGGCGCAGGGTGCCGGTACCGCCGGCACGCCAGCCGGCGTAGATCTCTTCCGGAATCTCGAACGGGCCGTAGTTCCAGTCCAGCGCCTTGCGGGTGGCTTCCAGTTCGTCCTTGCCCAGCGGTGCGCCGTGGCTGGATTCCTTGCCGGCCTTGTTCGGCGAACCAAAACCGATCGTGGTGCGGCAGCAGATCAGGGTCGGCTTGCCGTCCTGCGACAGGGCCGCTTCGATACCGGCCTTGATGCTCTCCGGATCGTGGCCATCGACGCCGCGCACCACGTTCCAGCCATAGGCCTCGAAACGCTCCGGGGTGTTGTCGGTAAACCAGCCTTCGGTGTTGCCGTCGATGGAGATGTGGTTGTCATCCCAGAAGCAGACCAGCTTGTGCAGGCCCCAAGTGCCGGCCAGCGAGGCGGCTTCGTGGGAAATGCCTTCCATCAGGCAGCCGTCACCCATGAACACCCAGGTACGGTGGTCGACGATTTCCAGCTCCGGGCGGTTGAAGCGCTGTGCCAGCAGCTTCTCGGCCAAGGCAAAACCGACGGCATTGGCGAAACCCTGGCCCAGCGGACCGGTGGTGGTCTCCACGCCCGGGGTCTCATGACGCTCCGGATGGCCGGCGGTGTGGCTGCCCAACTGGCGGAATGCCTTCAGCTGCTCGATCGGCAGGTCATAGCCGCTCAGGTGCAGCAGCGCGTACTGCAGCATCGAGCCGTGGCCGTTGGACAGCACGAAGCGGTCCCGGTTGAACCACTGCGGGTTGTTCGGGTTGTGACGGTGGTAGTCGTTCCAGAGGACTTCGGCGATGTCGGCCATGCCCATGGGCATGCCGGGGTGGCCGGACTTTGCGGTTTCAACCGCATCGGCGGCGAGGAAGCGGATGGCGTTGGCCAACTGGCGACGGGTAGGCTGCGTCATGGTTCTGTCGGAATCGGGAGGCGGCCGCGGAACTGCGGGCGGCCTATTGTCCCACAGACGCCGGGTGGGGTCAGGCCAACAAGGCGGTCGTGCCGGCCGCTGGCCGGCAATGTCGTGATTTCCGGTGGATTCCGCATATGAAAAGGGGTCGGAGCCCTTTCCTGCGAAAAGGGATCCGACCCCGATCAGGTATTGCCTGGGTCAGTTGTCCAGACGGGCCGCGGCGGCAGCGGCCTCGGCCGGGGTGTCCGGCGCTTCGCCCTTGGCCACCAGGGTGGTCAGGGCCAGGTCGCCGGTCACGTTCAGCGCGGTGCGGCACATGTCCAGGAAGTGGTTCACGCCCAGGATCAGGCCGATGCCCAACGGATTGACGCCGACCATCGCACAGATCATCGCCACCACCGGCAGCGAGCCGGACGGCACACCGGCCGTACCGATACCACCGAGAATGCAGACCGCCATCACCATGACCTGCTGGCCGATGCTCAGGTCGACACCGAAGAACTGGGCCAGGAAGATCACCGTCACGCCCTCGAACAGCGCGGTGCCGTTCTGGTTGGCGGTGGCGCCCACGGTCAGCACGAAGCGCGATACGCGCTGCGGCAGGCCCATCTGGTCGGCCACGCGCAGCGCGGTCGGCAGCGTGGCGTTGCTGGAGGCGGTGGAGAAGGCCATCACCGTGGCCTCCTGGGTCTGCCGGAAGAACGCCAGCGGCGAACGCCCCGACAGCCATACCGCAGTGCCGTAGGTCACCACCATGTGCAGGCCCAACGCCAGCACCACCACGCCCACGTAGGCACCCAGGCGGATGATCAGGTCGAAGCCGAACAGCGCGGCCAGGTTGAACATGAAGCAGGCCACGGCATACGGCGCCAGGCGGATGACCAGGTTGATCAGGGTCATCGAGATTTCGAACACGCCTTCGATGGCGCGACGCAGCGGGGCTACCTTGGCCTCGTCGGTCAGCACCATGCCGATACCGAACATCAGCGCGAAGAACATCAGCGACAGGATCGCGCCATTGTCCGAAGCGGCCTGCAGCACGTTGCTCGGCACGATCGACAGCAGCATGTCCATGCCCTTCGGCGTGCCATGGATGCCAGCCACGATTTCCTTGCTGCGCTCGGCGTTCTCCGACAGCATCAGCGCGGCCACCTGCGGATCGACGCCGGCACCGGGCTTGAGCAGGTTGACCAGCACCAGGCCGATGCCCACGGCGATGCCGGACAGCAGCACGGTGTAGGCCAACGTCTTCCAGCCGATGCGGCCAAGGGCGCGGATGTCGCCCATCTCCGACACGCCCATGATCAGCGCCGAGAAGATCAGCGGCACGATCAGCATGAAGATCAGGTTGAGGAACAGGCCCGAAGCCGGGGTGGTGATGTAGTCCATTACCCACTTGGCACCGGTCTGCAGGCCTTCGACGCTGCCGCCCAGGGCATGCACGATCAGTCCCAGGACCAGGCCGATCGCAAAGCCGATGCCCATCTTCCAATGCAGGGGCAACTTCTTCTTGTCGGCAGCAGCTGCTGTCATGCGCGGGATTCCTCGAAAAATGAATCTACTCTAACAAAGCGCGCAAGCCGCGCCGGTTCAGGGTTGCCGCGGTGGATACAGCGGCGGCAGCCCAGTGTCGACGGCGCTGGTGGCGGCCGACCAGTGCGGTCCGTCACGGAAGCTTTCGCGCAGACGGGCCCGCAGCGCGGTGACATCACCCATCCCGCCCCAGCGCGCCTGCTGCAACGCCTGCAGGGTCTGCCGCTGGGCCGGATCGGCCAGGCGCTCGATCACCTGTTCCAGGCGCTCCACGCCCGCCATAGAACACAGCAGCGCCTCCACCTGGTCGAAGCCCTCGCCATCGATGGCCCGGCGCAGCTCGGCCACACTGGCACGCGACGACGGCGCAGGTGCAGTGGCCCCAGTGCGGAGAACCGGGCGGGCATGGGCGACCGCATGGCGCCCACGTCGCCATCCCCATGCCAGGGTCAACAGCCACAGCAGCGCCAGACCTGCGGCGGCGGCCATCCACGGCCACGGCCGGGTGCCGGCTGAGGTTGGTGCGAGAGAGGATGCAACGGAAGGGGCGGCGTCTTCCGGCAGCGCGGCATCGGTATCGATCGGTTGTGCCACGGGCGCGCCGGCCCGGCCTGCGGCCACAGCCAGCTCCAGATCCGGCAGGCTGGCCTGCTGGGCACTGCCGCTGTCCACATTCCACCACGCCACGCGCGGCCCCGGCACACGCAGCGATCCAACCTGCCGCGGCACGATCGAATAGCGCCGGGTGATCTTCAGGCGTGGCGTGCTGCCGTTGAAGGTCTCCTCGTACTGGGCCGGTTCGGCGAACACCTGCGCGGCGTCGCCGAGGTCGGGCACGGGCAGATCGGTGAACTGGGCCCGGGTAGCGCCGTTGGCGATCGCTTCGACCATCACGGTGGCCGCTTCGCCCGTGCGCGCACTGCTCGGTGCCGTGGTGTAGCGCAGCTGCAGGCTGTGCAGGGGCAACCACGGCTGCACGGCCTGCGCCGGTTGCGCCTGCACCTGCAGCGTGCGCTCGGCACCGACAGCATTCATGCGGCCATCGCCACCGCTGCCGAAGAAGTCATCGAAGAAGCCCCCGGCACTGCGGCCGGTGAAGCGCGCGCCAGGCAGACGCAACGCACCGCTGCGCTCGGGAATCAGCAGGAAGCGACGTTCGACCACGTTGTAGCGACGCCCGTTGACCTGGCGCACGTCGCTGCGATCCTCCCCCACCCGCTGCAGCGAAGCGCCACTGGGGGTGTCGAGCACCAGTTCACCTGATGCCAGCTGCGAGGCGAAGTACAGCCTGACCACCACGCCCACGCTCTGCTGCACATAGGGCGTCGGGTCATCCACCTCGGTTTCGATGAAGGCAGTGGCATTGCTCTGCGGGGTCGCCACCACTGCATCACTGACCTGCAGCGACAGGGGAGCGGTGCGTGCACTGCCGACCTGCAACGAGGGCACCTGCAGCGTACCGGTGCGGCGCGGCGTCAGCGCAACCGTATAGAGGTTGCGCTGCTGGACGCCGCCATTGCTCCACTGCACCTGGCGATTGCTGCTCTGCGCGCTGAGCGCGAAATCGGCATTCAACGGCGCATAGTCCGGTGCACCTTCGTCGGTCTCGATGTGCAGGGTGACCGCATCACCGGCGGCGATGCTGTCCTGTTCCAGCCAGGCACGCGTCTGCGCCATGGCCACCATCGGCAGCCACAGCAGCAGCATCGCCAGCACAGGCAGAGGCCACCGGAATTGCCTGCTCGCCATGCCTGTCATCGCCCTTCCCTCTTTCTACGTTCGTTTTCCAACTGGAACTTGGCCCGCAGCAATGCCCCCGGATCATCCGGTACGCGCCGCATCCAGGCCTCCACGGCCTGCTGTTCCTCGCGCTGTTGCGGCGTGCCGCCATCGCCGCGCACTGCCGTCTTGCCAGCCTCACCGGCGCGCGCCTGCTGCAGGGCCTGCTGCATGCGCTGACGCTGCTGGGCATCGGCCTGCGCCTGGGCCTGCGCGTCGGCTGCCTGCGGCGGCTCCTGCTTCGCACCCTGCTGGCCGGAGCCTGCAGACGTCGGGTTCTGCTGGCCCTTCTGGCCCTGCGGTTGCTGCTGGCCTTGCTGGCCTTGCTGGCCTTGCTGGCCCTGCTGGCCCTGTTGCGGATTCTGCTGGCCTTGCTGCGGCTGATTCTGCTGACCTTGCTGACCTTGTTGGCCCTGCTGGTTCTGCTGGTTCTGCTGGTTCTGCTGCTGGCCCTGCTGCGGTTTCTGCTGCCCCTTGCCCTGCCCCTGACTGTTGCTCGACGGCGGCTTACGCTTGCGCGCGGCGTCGACCACGGCACGGTTGGCGACGGCGTCGGCCATCTGCGGGTGGCGCGTCAGGGCCTTGTCGTAGGCGGCGATGGCGCCGTCGTAGTCGCCCTGACGGGCAAGCACGTTGCCGAGGTTGTACCAGCCAGCGTCGCTGTCGATGCCTTCGAACTGCTTGCGGGCAGTAGCGAAATCACCTTGACGGTAGGCCTGCACGCCCGCAGCCAGGCGCGCATGCTCACGCTGGTCGGCACGTTCCCACAACGTGCCCGCTGCAGGTGCCGGTGCAGCTGTCGGCGCGCGTGGCTGTGCCTGCAGCTGCCCGCTCAAGGGCAGAAGACCCACGGCCAGCACCGCCGCCAGTACCGCGCGACGACGGAATGCCAGCAGTGCCAGCAGCATCACCGGCGGCAACAACCAATAGCCTTCGTCCTGCCATTGCCGGGCCTGCCCGGGCCGCTCCAGTGCGCCGCCTTCGCTGGCATCCAGCACGTCCAGTGCCTGCAGGTCGCGATCATCGCTGGCGATGCGCTGGTAACGCCCGCCGCCTGCGGTGGCGACGGCACGCAGGCTGGTTTCATCCAGCGCAGCCTGTGCGATCTGGCCTTGACCATCGCGATAGGCGGCGCCGGACGGCGTGCCCAGGCCCAGCACCGACACCTGCAGGCCGAGACCACGCGCCTGCGTTGCCGCAAGCACCGCTTCGCTGTCGGCCTGGTCGCTGACCAGGAGAATCTGGCCGCGCAGGGCACCGGTCTGCCGCAGCAACTGCACCGCCCAGTCGATGCCACGATCAGCGCGCTGGCCATCACGCGGCATCACCTCCGGCGCCAGCGCATCCAGGTACAGCGCCACGTTTGCAGCGTCGTCGGTCAACGGCGCCACGGTATAGGCATCTTCGGCATACACCACCAGACCCACCTGCCCGCCTTGACGAGCGCGCAGCAACGCACCGATTTTTGCCCGCGCCTGCAGCAGCCGCGAGGGTGGCAGGTCGGTCGCGGTGATGCGACTGGACAGATCCTGCACCACCACCAGCGGCGCGCTGGCCTGATAGACCGGCTGCGCCTGCTGCCGCCAGCTGGGGCCAGCCATCGCCAGTGCCGCCAGGGTCCAGCCCAGCAGCAACGCCCATGGCAGGCGCACGCGTCGCTTTCCCTCGCCAGCCAGCAGGTGCGACAACAGGTGGGCATCGACTGCCTGCCGCCAGGCATCGCTGCGCCGTTGCCGGTATATGGCCACCGCCACGATCAGCGGCAGTGCCGCCAACATCCACAACCACTCCGGGCGCAGGAAATGCAGCGCGCTCCACTCGAACGTGCTCCACTCGAACGCGCTCCAGTCGGGCATCTTCAGGAAGGTGGCGCTCATCGGCGGCGCTCCGGCCATACCCACGCCAACGCACCCAGCAGCAACGCGACAGCCAGCGGCCACGCATAGCGCTCGTTGCGCGGACGCAGTGTCGGTCCCTTCGCGGCGATCGGCTCCAGCCGGTCCAGTTCGGCATAGATGCCGACCAGCTGGTCGGTGTCACGCGCACGGAAGAAGCGGCCGCCGGTCATCTCAGCGATCCTGCGCAACGTTGCCTCATCCACCGGGTCGCGGTCGGCGGCCACCGGAATGCCGAAGAACCGCGCACTGCCGTCGCTGCCAAAGGCCACGGTGTGCACGCGCACGCCTTCGGCACGCGCCAGCTCGGCGGCGCGCAGGGGTTCCAGCACACCGGCGTTGCTGACACCGTCAGTCAGCAGGATCAGTACACGCTGCCCTTCGGGCTGGCTGCGCAGGCGTTTGACAGCCAGCGCGATGGCATCGCCAATGGCCGTCTCGCGTCCGGCAAGGCCGACCACGCTGTCGCGCAGTTGATCGCGCACGCTGGACAGATCCGCGGTCAACGGCGTGAGCGTGTAGGCACGGTCACCGAACACCAGCAGGCCGACGCGATCGCCGGCACGACGGTCGAGGAAATCGGCCAATACTGCCTTGGCAGCGGTCAGGCGCTCCACCGCCTGTGCGCCGAGCACCATGTCCGGCTCGCTCATGCTGCCGGACACGTCCATCGCCAGCATCATCTGCCGGCCTTCCTGTGGCGGGGTGATCGCCTCACCCAGTTGCTGCGGCCGCGCCATCGCCACGCACAGCGCCAGCCAGCCCAACCACAGCAAGCCGCTGCGCAACCAGGAAACCCCGATGCGCCCGCCACCGGCCAATGATTCCAGTTCGGCGGCGGCGTAGGGCACGCGCAGCGCGGCGCCCGGGTCGGCACGCCGTTTCCACGCGTACATCAGGATCGGCAACGGCAGTGCCAGCAGTGCCAGCGGCCATGCCAGCTGCAGATCCGGCCAGGGCCAGTAAGCTGCCAGCGCGCTCATCGGCGGCGCTCCTGCAGCAACGCCAAGTAGCGCGCCCGTGCCCACGCGCGCACGTCGGCCACGGCAGCGGCATCCACGCTTGGACGATACGCGCCCTCGGCCAGCAGGTTGCGCTGCGCAGGCGGCAGGGTGTCCTTGGGATCGACATGCTGCCACCACGCGTCATCGCGCAGTGCTTCGCTGCCGGGTCGCGCCTGACGCGCCGCACGCCGCAGCAGACTGGCGATGGCCGCCAGCTCCGACGGCGCTCCGTTCACTGCCGCAATCTCCTGATCGAACACACGCACCCACTGTTGGCGACGACGACGACGACGCCAGACCACCGCAGCAACGATCGCCAGCACCAGCAAGAACAGGGCGATCAGCATCAGCCAACCGGGAGCCGGCGGCCACCACGAGGGCGAAGCCGGCAACTGCACATCACGCAGTGGCAGGGAGGCACTCATGCCGGCACCTCCGTCGCTGCCGGTGCCAGCCAGGCGTCGCTGGCCGCATCGGTGGACAGCACCTGCACATCGACGCGACGCGCGGCGAGCTGGCTGCGCAGCTGCTGCAGGGGTTCAACAAAATGCGCTTGCCAGTGTGCCTGTACATCGCTGCGGCGCAGGTCCAGGCCGATGCGCTGCTGTGCGGCGAGAAACTGCAGCGGCGCCGCTGGCGGTTGCAGCTCCAGCGGATCGACCAGCAGCAGCAGACTCAAGTCATGGTGTTGGGCCAGTGCGCTCCAGCGCGCCGGCGGAATGCGGACCGCCTGCTGCGGATCGGCCAGTACCAGCATCCGCGCGCCGGGCCGCAGCACCCGCCCGGCATGGTCCAGCGCGCGCTCCAGGCCGAGGTCATCGGCGGGTGGCTGCGCGTACCAGCGCGTGAGTGCATCGAGTACGCGCAGTACGCCGCGGGCACCGCCGGCCGGCGCGATCGGCGCTTCACGATCACTGCCGCGCAATGCACCGATGCGGTCGCCGCGACGCTGTGCGGACCATGCCGCGACGGCACCCGCGCGCGCTGCCTGCACCGACTTGAAGCGCACACGGGTACCGAAATACAGCGCAGGCGACGTATCGGCAACGATCAGGGTGACCCGTTCGCGCTCTGCCTGGAACAGTTTGGTGTGCGTGCGACCGGTGCGCGCAGTGACGCGCCAGTCGATGTGGCGCGCGTCGTCGCCCGCCACGTATTCGCGCGATTCTGCATATTCCATGCCGCGTCCGCGCAGCGGCGAAGGTGCCTGGCCTGCGCTGCCCGCGCGCCCTCGGCGAGGCGGCGGCGGGCGCTGTGCCAGGCGGCGCAATGCCACCAGCTCGGCCAGCTGCGGTCGCAGACCATCGCCTTCGCTGGTAGCCGGAGCAGGTCCGATGGTCGTGCCGGTCATGCGCGCACTCAGGGTGC
Organism: Stenotrophomonas sp. PA-6-5C; assembly: GCF_021605635.1. Taxonomy (NCBI): domain Bacteria; kingdom Pseudomonadati; phylum Pseudomonadota; class Gammaproteobacteria; order Lysobacterales; family Lysobacteraceae; genus Stenotrophomonas; species Stenotrophomonas sp. PA-6-5C. The sequence continues at coordinate 2,213 of NZ_WKEE01000069.1, read as the reverse complement.
CGGTACCCGGGCCAGCAGCTCCTGCACCAAGCGCTCACCATCCCACCCTTCGGCGACGGCTTCATAGCTGGGCAGGACCCGGTGGCGCAGCACATCGGCGGCCACGGCACGCACGTCGTCGGGGGTGACGAAATCACGCCCAGCCAACCACGCCCGCGCCCGTGCGCACCGTTCCAGTGCGATGGAGCCACGGGGGCTGGCGCCCCACGCGATGCGGCGCGCCAGCGAGGCGTCGTAGCGCGAAGGATCGCGCGAGGCTAGCACCAGCTCGATCAGGTAGCGCTCAAGCGCGGGGGCCATGTGCAGCTCCAGCACCTCGCGGCGCGCGTCGAAGACATCCTGCATCGGCAACTTTTCCGGCGCCGCTGCGGCCTCACCAAGCGCACCCCGGGCACGCTCGCGGGCCAGCCGCAGGATCTCCGACTCGGCCGCCTGGTCCGGATAACCAATGCGTACATGCATCAGGAATCGATCCAGCTGCGCTTCCGGCAGCGGGAAGGTGCCTTCCTGCTCGATCGGGTTCTGCGTGGCCATCACCAGGAACAGCGATGGCAGCGCGTAGGTATGGCGACCGACGGTGACCTGGCGCTCGCCCATGGCTTCCAGCAGCGCGGACTGCACCTTGGCCGGCGCGCGGTTGATTTCATCGGCCAGCAGGATCGGATGGAAGATCGGCCCCGGCACGAACTCGAAACGGTCTTCCTGCGGGCGCCAGATCTCGGTACCGGTCAGGTCCGAAGGCAGCAGGTCCGGGGTGAACTGCACACGTGCAAAGTCTGCTTCCAGCCGAGCTGCCAAGGCCCGGATAGCCGTGGTCTTGGCCAGGCCCGGGGCACCTTCCACCAGCAGGTGGCCATCGGCCAGCAAGGCGATCAGCAAGCGTTCGACCAGCGCCGCCTGGCCAACGATCTCGGCCGACAGTGCATCGCGCAGGTTGCTGAAGGCCGCATGCAGTCGCGAGGTGACGGGGGCAGGCGGCGGAGAAATGGATTCGGGCATCGGCGGAGGCAGGTTCATGGGGGCCTTTGACCGGCGCGGGATGGCTCGGGTTCCCCACATCATCGCAGGCCATCCGGCTGCTGGCATCAAGAACGGCTGAACAGCCTCCACGCATGGCGTGGATCTACCTGGGCAAACGACGCGGGGCCGCACGTGGCGGCCCCGGTCGGATGCAACAGGTGCAACGTCTCAGTTCTGGCGCGCCACGCGCAGGACCTTCGGGGTCACGAACACCAGCAGTTCGGCCTTGTCCTTGTTGCGACCGCGCTTCTTGAACAGGTTGCCGAGGAACGGCACGTCGCCCAGGAACGGCACCTTGCTGACACTGTTGCGGTCGGTGAATTCATACACGCCGCCGATCACCACGGTCTGGCCATCTTCCACCAGCACGGCGGTATTGACCTCGCGGCGGTTGATGGACGGCACGGTACCGTAGCCCTGCAGCTGGATCAGCTGGTCGACCTCATCCTTCTTCACCGCCATGTTGAGGAACACGCGGTTGTCGTTGGTGATGGTCGGAGTGACCTTCAGTTCCAGAACCACTTCCTTGAACTGGACGTTCGGGGTCTGTGCGCCGCCAGCACCGCCACCACTGATGGTGACATAGCCGATTTCCTTGCCCTGCTTGATCAGCGCCTCGCGCTGATTGGTGGTCACCACGCGCGGGTTGGAAATGACTTCACCACGCGACTCTTCCTGCATGGCCGACAATTCCACATCAAGCAGATAGCCCGCGTTGAGGATCGACAGTGCCAGCGAACCCGGGTTGCTGGCCGCTGCCACCGGCAGGTTCCAGTTCAGGCCGCGGGTGATGGCCGAACCGACCGACACCGGCGGCGGGCCCACACGGCCACCGGCGATCCAGTCGCGCTCGGCCTTCGCGTTGGTGTTGGCGGTGTCCACCTGCGATTCGCGGGTCTTGGCGTTGGCCTCCAGGTCACCACTGAAATACACGTTGTCGCGGCTGCCGCTGATGCCGAACTTGGCACCCAGCTCGCGCGCGAACGTGTCGGTAGCGATGACGATGCGCGCTTCGATCAGCACCTGGTCGACCGGGCGGTCGATGACACTGATCAACTCGCGCATGCGCGCGATCTTCTTCGGAATGTCGCTGATCATCAGTGTGTTGGTGCGCTCGTCGGCGACGATGCGACCGCGTCCCGACAGGAAGCCACTTTCTTCCTGCGAACTGCCGCCACCGCCACCACCACCGC
>NZ_WKEE01000068.1:0-25947 GCF_021605635.1 Stenotrophomonas sp. PA-6-5C | reverse complement strand
GGGGTGCGGGGGAGTGAGAGCCAGGGATGGCGCGCCCGAGCCTACAGGGATGTATTCACGGCGTCCCCCGCAACCGGGCCCACCCCGCCATCCCACGGAATGCCAGCTTTTGCCGTTGCCGTTGCTCCGGCCTCTGCGGGTGCAGGGCGCAGCCCTGCCGAACCCCCATACTTGCAACGGTCATCTTCCCGGTCCACACTTCGTTGCCGATCTGAAGACGGCAACGATGACCAAGAAGATCCCGCTGTTGATCGATACCGACCCCGGTGTCGACGACGCACTGGCCCTGCTGATGGCCTTCGCCGATGAACGTCATGACGTGGTCGCCCTGACCATCGCCGCCGGCAACGTAGGCCTGCAGTACACCGTCCGCAACGCGCTCAAGCTCTGCGACATCGTCGGCCGCGCCGACGTGCCGGTGTTCGCCGGCAGCCCCGATCCGCTGCTGCATCCGTCCGTTGACGCCGCCCACGTGCATGGCCGCGATGGCTACGGCGACGTGGACCTGCCGCCGCCGAGCCGCCAGGCCGATGCCGAGCACGCCGCGCTGGCGATCCTGCGTTTGTCGCACGAACATGCCGGCGAACTGATGCTGGTGATGCTCGGCCCGCTGACCAACCTGGCGCTGGCGCTGAAGCTCGACCCGACGCTGCCCCAGCGCATCAAGCGCATCGTGGTGATGGGCGGCGCAGTCACCTGCCACGGCAACATCACCCCCGCCGCCGAATTCAACATCGCCTTCGATCCGGAAGCCGCGCACGTGGTGTTCACCGCGTTCCCGCACCTGCTGGTGTCGGACTGGGAAGCCACCGTTGCCCACGGCCTGCCGCTGGCCGAAGCCGAGCAGTGGCTGGGCGCCGATTCCGATCGCGCGCGCTTCTACGAGCTGATCTCGCGCAAGACCCGTGGCCTGTCCGAAGACAGCAAGGGCGGGCGCTGGTACACCGCCGATGCGCTGGCCATGGCCTGGGCGTTGAACCCGGAAGGGCAGCTGCAGGTCGAGTCGCGGCCGCTGAATGTGGAGCTGAACGGAACGTTCAGCCGTGGCGCCACCATCGTCGACTGGAACCGCCAGACCGGCCAGCCGGACAACTGCGATCTGCTGATGGCCTACGACCAGGGGCGTTTCGAGGCCCTGGTACGCCAGGCCCTGGGTGCGGACTGAGATCCGCCCCGCGCACTGGTTGCCCCGGGCGGCAACCAGTGCTTATAATGCCGCTCTTGACCACCAGCCCATTTACGGTGTGAGCCCATGAAGGCCGATATCCATCCGAACTACCGCGACGTCGTCTTCCATGACGTCACCTCCGATTTCAAGATCCTGACCCGCTCGACCATGGCGACGAAGGAAACCATCAAGTGGGAAGACGGCAACGACTACCCGCTGGTGAAGGTTGAAATTTCCTCGGCTTCGCATCCGTTCTACACGGGCAAGCACAAGGTCATCGACACCTCGGGCCGTATCGACAAGTTCCAGAAGCGCTACGCGCGCTGATACGTCGTACCCGGTTCGAACCGACGGCCGCGCTCTGCGCGGCCGTTTGTTTTTGTCCAGCGCCTACCCAACGGTCGTTTGGATGGACGGAACACTGCGTCCTTGTGACAACGCGTTTGCCGATCCAGGCCGCTCGCTGGCAGGGTGCCGGCTGCCTGTCGTCTACGACTTCTGTCTAGCGCCCGGCAAATGCTGCTGTGCGATAATGACCTGATCCCCGGCACAGGCCGAGGACGTCATTCACGTGCCTGACCAATGCGCTTGGGCAGGCGCCTTCCCATGAAGGAGCGCACACAGTGTCCGATCTTGATCAGGTCACGCTCAACGCCGGCGATAAGTCGGTCGTTCTGCCCGTCATCAAACCCACCCTCGGCAACGACTGCGTCGACATCGCGAAGCTGACCAAGGAAACGGGGTATTTCACCTACGATTCCGGTTTCACCGCGACGGCCAGTTGCAAGTCTGCCATCACCTACATCGACGGCGACAAGGGCGTGCTGCTGTATCGCGGCTACCCGATCGAGCAGCTGTCGGAGAAGTCGAGCTACGTCGAAGTGGCCTACCTGCTGATCAACGGCGAGCGCCCGAGCGCCGAGCAGCTGAAGGCCTTCACCGACGAGCTGGCTGCCGAAGCCAACGTCGATGAGTCGATCAACACCCTGATCGGCAGCTTCGCCAAGGATGCCCATCCGATGGCCATCCTGACCGCCGCCATCGCGCAGCTGTCGGGCATCTACCATGCCTCGCTGGACCTGTCCGACGCCGAACAGCGCCGCCAGGCCGCCGTGCGCCTGATCGCCAAGGTGCCGACCCTGTCGGCGCTGATCTACCGCCATGGCAAGGGCCTGCCGGCCAACAAGCCGGACACCTCGCTGGACTACGTCAGCCGCTTCCTGAAGCAGACCTTCGAGTCGGCCGATGGCAAGTACGAACTGAACCAGGACGTGGTCAAGGCGCTGGATCTGCTGTTCATCCTGCACGCCGACCACGAGCAGAACGCGTCGACCTCGACCGTGCGTCTGGTCGGTTCGACCGGTGCCAACCCATACGCGTCGGTCGCCGCTGGCGTCACCGCGCTGTGGGGACCGGCTCACGGCGGTGCCAACGAAGCCGTGCTGAAGATGCTGGAAGAGATCGGTTCGGCCGACAACGTCGAATCGGCCGTGCTCAAGGCCAAGGACAAGACCTCCGGCTTCCGCCTGATGGGCTTCGGCCACCGCGTGTACAAGAACTTCGACCCGCGCGCGAAGGTCATCGGCGAGATGACCGGCAAGGTGCTCAAGCAGCTGGGCGTGCAGGATCCGCTGCTGGACGTGGCCGTGAAGCTGGAACAGGCCGCGCTGCAGGACGAGTACTTCGTCGCCCGCAAGCTGTACCCGAACGTCGATTTCTACAGCGGCATCATCTACAAGGCGCTGCAGATCCCGACCGAGATGTTCACCGTCATGTTCGCCCTGGGCCGTACCTCCGGCTGGGTCTCGCATTGGCTGGAACAGCAGGTCGACCCGGAAATGAAGATCGGCCGTCCGCGCCAGGTCTACACCGGCCACGACGTGCGCGACTACCAGGGCTGATCGCCCCGCGTAGTTTGTGCTGAAGACGCCCCGCAATCGCGGGGCGTTTTTTTTTGCTTCTGGTAGATGCCAACCTTGGTTGGCACGTGTACGTCATCCTCCAAAAAATCATCCACGCATGGCGTGGATCTACTCGGCTCTTGGCACGATGTTCTTCGCGCCAAGAGCGCGTGATTCAAGGGTCTCATCAGCTTCACAAGCGCTCGCGCAGCCTCAGGACACCAACTGCACCCGCAGCACCTGATACGGAGCGTTCGACCCCATGAGTACCCGATTCGACCCACCCGAGCGCGGCCCGCTTGGTCCCGACGTCGCCACTGTCGTCACCACTCCCATCGTGCCGCCCACCAGCGAAAGCGCGGTGTCATGGGGCGCCATTTTCGCCGGCGCCGCTGCGGCCGCCGCACTGTCGCTGATCCTGCTTATCCTGGGTGTTGGCCTCGGCCTGTCCTCGGTATCGCCGTGGTCGTTCGAAGGCGTTTCCAAGGAAACCTTCGGCTGGACCAGCGTCGCGTGGCTCACCTTCACCGCGCTGGCCGCTTCCGGTCTGGGCGGCTATCTGGCAGGCCGCCTGCGCACCAAGTGGACGCAGATCCACGGCGATGAAACCTACTTCCGCGACACCGCGCACGGCATTGTGTCGTGGGCCGTGGCCACGCTGCTCACTGCCGGTCTGCTGACCTCGGCCATCGGTGGCGTGCTGGGCGCCGGCGCAAAGGTGGCCGGTGCCACCGCAGGCGCCGCGGTCTCCACCGCAGGCGTTGCTGCTGCCGGTGTCGGCACGGCGGCTGCCGGCGGTCAGGAAGGCGACCTCAACTACTGGGTGGATTCGCTGTTCCGCAACGCCACCCCGCCGGGCCCGGACGCCGCCGGTGCACCCCCGGCTCCGCCGGCACCGGGCGCAGCGCCGGGCAACGGCCCGATGGGCCCTGCCGCACCGCCGCCGCCTCCGGCCGCCGTCAGCGTTGGCCCACGCGATGCCCGCATGGCCCCGCCGCCGCGCCCGATGCCGGGCAATGGCCCGATGGGGGACCGCCGCGAAGTCCGTGCCGAAGTGAACCGCATCATCGTCAACAGTCTGCAGGGGGATGGCCTGGACCCGGCCGATACCCAGTACCTGTCGCAGCTGATCGCGCGCGAGACGGGCATGAGCCCCGCCGAAGCGCAGGCCCGTGTGACCGACGTGCAGACCCGCATGCGTGCTGCGCTGGAAAAGGCCAAGACCACCGCCAAGCAGGCTGCCGACGATGCCCGCAAGGCAACGGCCTATGCCGCGCTGTGGCTGTTCATCACCCTGCTGATCGGCGCGTTCTTCGCCAGCCTCAGCGCCACCTGGGGCGGCCGTCGCCGCGACCTGTAATCCGCATCTGATGCAAGGAGACCTGCCATGAAGACACTTCTGCTCTGGTTCCTGGGCGTACCGATTCCACTGCTGATCCTGTACGCGATCTTCTTCTGAGAACGTGTTGTTGAGTGAGACCCATCAGGCCGCCGCGAGGCGGCCTGATGCCATCCGGTTGTGCGTGAGCATGTGTAGCGTCGAGCCATGCTCGACCCATGCGCGCAGCGCGAACAGCAGTCGAGCATGGCTCGACTCTACAAAAGCAAATCACGGCAGCCAGACGCCGGCCCGGTGCTACGCCTCCGCGTACCGGCTCGGTGAACATCCCAGCACACGCCGGAAGGCCGCAGAAAACGCACTGGGGCTTGCATAGCCAAGGTCCAGCGCGACACGGGTCACCGCTTGGCCCTGTCCCAGCCGCTCGATGGCCACCAGCAGGCACACCTGTTGCCGCCACTCGGCAAAACCCACCCCCGTATCGGCGCGGAACAGGCGCGTGAACGTGCGCCGGCTCATGCCTGCCTCGGCGGCAACATCATCAAGGCGGGCCGCCAGTGAGGGAGTATCGAACAGGGCACGACAGACACGTGCAAGGCGTGCATCGGCAGGCAGCGGTGCATGCAGGGAAAGCACCGGCATAGATGCGATTTCCGCCACCAGCAACTGCATCAGTTTGCCTGCACGCCCGTCCTCGTCATACAGCGGGGGCAGGTCCACCGCCGCCTCCAGCAGCTGCTGCAACAGCGCAGAGACCGCGAACACTTGGCAGTGCTCCGGCAGCGCCACTGCGTCGGCCGCCTCGGCGGAGAGAAAAGCATTGAGCATCGTCACCGGCCCCCGCATGGTCATCTCATGCGCCAGGCCTGCAGGCACCCAGCAGGCGCGCCGTGGCGGAACCAGCCAGCGCCCCTGCGGCGTGGCCACACTGATGGTGCCGCGCGCAGCGAACGCGAACTGTCCGCGCCGATGGGCATGGCAGGGAAACGTGGACTCGGCTGCGTAGTCATTCGAGGTGACCACGACATCGCGTGGCAGGTCTTCGTAGGGATCAAGCAGCGAGTTGCGCATGGCCCGGATTCTATAGCGGTTGACCCGTCATCGACGGTGCCACTGACGTGCGATGCCTAGCATCGGGGATTCCCCCAACTGCACTGGAATCCCATGGCCAATACCTTTCATCGCGTGGGGCACGGATCGCACCCTGTCCTGGTCGTGCACGGCTGGTTCGGCGACGCGCATGCGTTCGAGCCCATCGAGCCCTGGCTGTCGCGCGACGACTTCAGCTACCTCTTCATGGACTGCCGCGGCTACGGCGGCATGCGCGATGCGCCCGGCGCGTACACCATCGACGAGATCGCCTCCGATGCGCTGGACCTGATGACGTCCCTCGGCCACGAACGCTTCAGCGTGGCAGGTCATTCGATGGGCGGCATGGCCATTGAACGCATGGCGGCGCTTGCGCCGGAACGGGTGTGCGGCATGGTGGCCATTGCGCCGGTGCCCTGCGGCGGCATTGCCTACGACGCCGCGACGCGAGGCCTGCTCGAAGCCGCAGCCGGAGACGTAAGCATCCGCCGGACCATCATCGATCGCAGTACTGGCGGACGGCTGCCGGCGCAATGGCTCGACTGGAAGGCCGCGTATTCGGTGGCACATGCTTCACCTGCAGCATTTGCTGCCTATCTTCCAGCGTGGGCGGATACCGATTTCAGCAATGAGATCGTCGGCACTCATCGGTTGAAGGTGCTGGTGGGTGGGTACGATCCCACCTTCAACCGTGCACTGATGGAGCGCACCTATCTGCGCCGCTACCGGCAGGCCATGATGGAGGTCCTGCAGGATGCCGGGCATTACCCGATGAACGAGACGCCGCTGGCCCTGGTGGCGGCCATGGAATCGTTCCTGAAAGACGCGTCGGGTCCGGAATGAATGATTTCTGACATGGGATGTCGTTTTCACATCTTTTCGGATCTATTGCATGGGCATCACATTCGAGGCGATAGAACCTGAGGGTACTTATCCCTGCATGGAGAACACCATGAACCGACGACTCACCCTCGCGCTCTTTGCTACCTCCTTGAGCCTGCTCAGCGCTGGCGCCTATGCCCAGTACACTGGCCCCGGCGCCACCAGTGCCGTCACCACGGTGGCCGAGGCGCGCGACCAGCGTGACGACCAGCCAGTGGTGCTGCAGGGCACGCTGGTGGCCAAGATCGGCCACGAGCGCTACCGCTTCAAGGACGCCACCGGCGAGATCGATGTGGAAATCGACGACAAGGATCTGCCCAGCCACCAGGCCGTCAGCGCGACCACCGTGGTGGAGCTGCACGGTGAAGTGGATACGCACCGCTTCAAGCCCACCGACATCGACGTGGATCATGTGCGGATCGTCGGCACGCGTTGAGACGGCGGCATTGCACCCGTACGTCGAGCATGGCTCGACTCTGCAAAGTGCATGCCGCGCAATGAGGTTTGTTGCAAAGACCGAATGAGGAAGTTTGCATAACCCTCAAACATTGAACGCCTTCAAGGAATCTCCTTAACGTTCAGCTATTTAGGAATGCTTGAATGGCCGGCGAGGGGTAGGCATACCTACCATTCTCTCGTCGGCCGCACCCACCTCTGCGGACGGCGCTTCCCTCCCTTTCTCCTTGGGGAGGGGAGCTTTCATATCCCCCTGTCCGAGAGAGACAACCATGCACGCCATTCTGAAGAAGGCCACGCTCGCTGCAGCGCTGGCCACCGTTTCGCTGTCCGCCCATGCATTCGACGCCGACATCAAGGTCTGGGCCAATGTCGACCCGACCCTGGCCCTGCTCAAGGCCGATGGCACCGCGCTGGATTCGGTCGTCAACATGGTCCACAACCCGGTCACTGGCCTGGTGCCGTGGTCGCAGCAGGTGCGCGTCTACTCCAACGATGAAGACAAGGACATCGAAGTGCGCGTCGGCAGCACGCCGCAGCTGCTCAACACCGATGGCAGTGGCGCACCGGTGCCGCTGACCGTCAGCCTCAACGGCAAGGCGCTGACCGTGGCCGCGCAGGACTTCGCCGCCTCCGACCTGTTCGACGGCGCGCTGCAGGGCGCATCGATCCCGATGCCGCTGCGTATCGCGCAGACCAACCAGGCGCCGATCGCCAGGGGCGGCACCTACGAGGGCATCGTCACCATCGCCATGCAGCAGAAGACCACCAGCCCGTAAGGCGCCCGCGCCGGCCCGCTCGCCGGGCCGGCCGCTTCCGGTAACACCCCCATGAAATCTCCCGCACCCGCCGCCACCCGGCTGGCGGTCGCGCTCGCCCTGTCGTTGGCCACGCCCCTGGTCGCGGCGCGCGGCGTTCCCGCCGGTTTCGAGGATCTGGTCGAAGGCCAGACCGAACAACTCGAGGTACGCCTGTTCGGTCGTTCGACCGGGCTGGTGCCGGTGCGCGTGACCCTGGAACACGTGCAGCTGGAGGCCCCGGCCGAGGCGCTGCAGGCATTGCAGCTGCCCGCCGAGGCACAGGCTGCGTTGCTGCTGGCGCTGTCGCAGCCGCTGCCGCGCAACAGCCATCTGGCCTGCCGTTACGGTGGCGCCAGCGCCGGTTGCGGTTACATCGATCCCCCCGAGGAGCCCACCGCCGTGCGCGCGCTGTATGACGAAGGCGAGGGCGCCGTGCGCCTGTTCGTCGCCCGCCAATGGATTCCCGGCGAACCGGCCGCCGAGCGCTACCACCAGGTCAGCGCCAATGCCGAAAACGCCTTCCTGCACCAGCACACGCTCAATGTCAGTGGCGGCCGCGGCTACCAGTCGCTGGCCGCGCAGGGCATGGGTGCGCTGGGCGTGTTCCAGCGCGGGCACCTGTCCGCCGACTGGACCTTCAGCCAGCAGCACTACCGCGGTGGCCGTGCCAACCGTGATTTCCAGCTGGACAACGCCTACTACCGCCATGACCTGGGGCAGCAGCACTACCTGCAGGCCGGGCGCATGGACCGCCGCAACCTGAGCAGTCCGCAGGGCGGCACCTTCAGTTTCAGCATGCTGCCGATGGACCGCTTCCAGGGCCTGCGCCTGGGTACCACGCAGGCCTACGTGGATTCCGCTGCCGCCGTGCAGGCCACGCCGCTCACCGTGTTGCTGGCGCGCGATGCACGCGTGGATGCGTTCGATGGTGAGCGCCTGCTGCAGACTTTCTACCTGCAGGCCGGTATCAACCAGCTCGATACGCGCCGGTTCCCGCTGGGCAACTACACCATCACCCTGCGCATCTACGAAGACGGCGTACTGGTGCGCAGCGAAGACGCGCCGTTCGACAAGGGCGGCGACTGGACCGACAGCAGCGTGCAGTGGTTCATGCAGGGCGGCCGCCGTAACGAGCGCCGCAGCGACCGTTTCAACGACGAGCTGGCAGCGATGGCCGGCCTGCGCGTCCCGGTGTCGCGCAACGTGGCAGTGACGGCTGGTGTCGCCGACCTCGGCGGCTTCAGCTACGGTGAACTGCGGCTGGACCTGCGCCATGGGTTCGCCACCCAGGAGATCCGCACCACCTTCAGCGGCATGCACGGCAGCGATGGCAGCCGTGGCCAGCAGCATCAGCTTTCGTATCGTCGCCGTGCCTCGTGGAACGTGTACCACCAGCGCATGCGTGGCCGCGCCTGCCAGTTCGAGGACGATGCGCGCGACCGGCTCGGTTGTGCTGATTCGCTCAGCGCCTCGATGGCGCTGCCGGTGGCTGGCGGCAATGCCTATCTGGCCTACACCCGTCGCCAGACCTGGCGCGCAGGCACCGTGCAGCCGGGGCTGGGGGATGATCCGATGGCGGGGCTCGACCCGCTGCTGCCGCCGTGGATTCCGCAGCTGGGGAGAGTTCAGTGTCTCCGGCCGGATCGGCGTGTGGCAGCAGACCAGTGGCGGTGGCCTGCGCGATGGCCGCGACCGCGGCATCTATTTCAACGTCAGCCTCAATCGCCTGCAGCGCGGTGACCGCGGGAGCTCGCAGCGTCGCTACGGCCTGGATGTGCGCCAGCCGCAGCACGCACGACCGGACGTCAACTACAGCGCCGGCCAGACCCTGCGCCAGGAGTACGAAGACCAGTACCGCGAAGTGTCCGGCGAACTACGCGGCAACAACAACGAACGCTACAGCGCCACGCTGAGCGGGCAGCTGCAGAACCGCATCGGCCAGACCGGTGCCACGGTATCGCGCTACCAGCACCAGGGCGGCAACGAGGTGGCGTACAGCGCCACACACAGTTCCGGCCTGGCCATCGGCTCGCGCGGGCTGTACTGGGGCGCAGGCGTGGGCGCCGATGCCGGGCTGGCGGTGCAGGTGGACGGCACTGACGATCTGGACCTGACCGGCGTTGCCGCCGAACTGCAGGTAGGCGGACTGCGCCGGCAGCGGCTGAAGCTGGGCGAACGCCGCCTGCTGCCGGTGTCCGCCTACCAATCGCACCGCGCCGAGGTGCAGGACGCCAGCGCACTGGACAGCATCGCCGCCGTGCGCGTGAGCGGTGTGGGCGGGGCGCGCCCGCTGTTCCTCTCGCCTGGGCGGCTGGTGCGCATGCCGGTGCCGATTGAAGTGACCTACACCTTCATCGGCAACGCCCACGACATCGCCGGTGCACCGCTGCGCGGCGCCCGCATTCTCAACGCGCCAGTGCCCGGCACCGGCAGCAATGGAGGCTTCGTGGCCGACTTCCCACGACGCGAGAAGACGCTGTACCTGCTGCAGGACGACCGGCTGCTGCACTGTCCGCTGCAGGTGCGCGAGCGCCGCAGTGTGGTGATGCTGGTGGGCGCCGTGCAGTGCGAACCGCTGGCCGTAGCCCAGTTGCCTGCTGATATCCGGCATCAGGCGCGAGTGACGCGACTGCTGCAGGAGCAGGCGTTGATTGCCGCCACGCCTCAGACCGCGGCCGCGGGAGGTGTGCAGTGAACCGGCGGGTGTGGTGGGTGATGGCGGTGTTGTGTGCGCTCGTGGTGTTGGCGCCGCGGGCGATGGCGCAGCGGCCGCCTGATCAAGATCCGATTGACATCAGTCAGGACATCAGCATGGCTTGGGACCGCTCAGCCTTACCGGGCGACATCGAACTGCTGCCGCGGCGGACGCTCCTAGCCTACGAGAGGGCACTGACTCTGTCATATGGGCAGCTATACATGACTTGCTCCTCAAACTCTAACTCGTCTTCAGGAAGATGCCCGGAGTCAGATACGGGGGAACTGCCCTCAGGGAAGAGTAGTGCGATTCCGCTTCGCTTCACTGAGCAGCGGAGTGGAATGGAGATTGATGTAGAAGCGCGTGGCGACCTGTTTCGCATTGCAGCAACTCCCGCATGTGAGTCGGACTACTGGGCCACGACACCCAGGCCGCTGTGGTCTTCAAGTGCTCCAGAGTGCAACTTCCTGATGCCCGCAGGAACTGGCGCCGAAATTCGCATACCGCCATCCGAACTGGAGAAGTTGGTTGCGGGTCGATGGACGGCACGTCTGGTACTTGCGTTAAGGAAGCCTCCACATCAGCAGCTCGCGACCTACTCGTTCAAGTTCGACTTCACCATCACCGACTACAACGCAGTCTCCATCTACTTCCCGCTGTTCGATCAGGTCACACCACACGTCGGCCTGAATCTGCAGTACGACCCGCTCGCACAGACCATCGGCGGCCGAACCCAGCTCGACATGTGCCTGTACGACGGACTGGGTTCGCAGAGCCAGTACCTGGGCGTCACCGTGCGCGACAGCAGGCCACGTCCTCCGGGGCCTTCCGGCTATTCGGTCTGGCATACCGACGGCGGCAGCGACGCCACGCAGCGCGTGGACTACACCGTCACCCTCGATCACAACGGCAGCACCATACCGTTGCGCAACGGCGTGGAGCAACTGCTGCACGGCATCGATACCGCAAAGCTGCGCCTGGTGCTGCTGCCCGGCATGACCCAGCCGGTGTTCTGCGTGCCCACGCCACTGACGCTGGATACCCCCCGCGTGCCGGTCAGCAGCAAACGCCCCGGCTACTACGACGGCGATCTCAAGGTGGAACTGCGCGTTCCCACTGTCACGCCCTGATTCCCATGGAGCCCCCGATGAAGCCTCTCATTCGCTGCCTGCTTCCCTTGTCGCTGCTGATGGCGATGCCTGCCCACGCCAACCTCACGGTGCATCCCATGCGCACGTCGGTCGACGTGAAGAAGGGCGCACAGATCCGCATCTACTCGCAGTCCACCCAGCCGCAGTACGTGCAGGCCTCGATCAAGCGCATCGTCAATCCGGCCGGTGCAGAAGAACACGAGGTCGAGGTCGAGCCCGGCGAAGCGGCCATCGCCATCACCCCCGGCAAGTTCGCTCTGGCGGGTGGCGGCAATCGCCTGATCCGGGTGATTCCGCTGCAGCCGGTTGAGAAGGAAACCGCCTACCGCGTGTACTTCGAAGGCGTGCGTGGCCCTGACGCCATTGAGCGCGCAGGCGAGGGCGAGCGCGCACAGGCCAATGTCGGCGTCAGTCTGATATGGGGTGCACTGGTCAATGTGCTGCCCGCGCAGCCGGCCATGGCGGTGCAGGTGGAAGGAAACCGCCTGCGCAACACCGGCACGGTGCGCGTGGGCATCACCAGCATCGCCGACTGCGATGGCGCCCGCTGCACCGCGCACGACGTTTCGCGAAGCCTGTACCCGGGCAGTGCGTTGGAACTGCCATTCCCCGTACAGCCGGGACACACGCTGCAGATGCGTTACCGGCTGACCCGCGATGGCTATCGCGAGCACGTACAGACCCTGGCGCCCGGCGCCGGTTGATTACCCAGCCCCGCCAGCGGTGCTGGTGGGCTTTCACTTGAACTGGCTGTTAAGGAGTAAGCAATGAACCGTATCTACAGACGTGTGTGGAATCGAACCCGTCAATGCTGGGTTGTTGCCAGCGAACTGGCGTCGACCGGAGGTAAGCCGCGGTCAACGGCTGCGGGCGCAGTGTTGCTTGGGCTTGTTCTTGCGGTTCCCTCAGCAGAAGCTGGCGACATCATTGCGGCTGATGAGTGCGATGAATCCATCTGGCAGGCGCTGTGCCTGAACGCGGAGGTGCGCGCAGGATCTTCTTCTGCATACTCGTTGTTCGCAGCTACGCCACGTGCAGGCGGACTTGCGTTGGAACTTGGCTATCAAGCCAAGGCCAATGGCTATGGAAGTTCGGCAGTGGGTCCTAATGCGCGGTCCGAGGACTTCTACTCCACCGCGTTCGGTTGGAGGGCGCTTGCCGGTGCATCCTACAGTGTTGCTGCAGGTTCCAACGCTCAGGCAACCGAGTCCTTCACCATAGCGATGGGCAGGGATTCAAAGGCATCCGCCATGAGTGCAGTTGCTATTGGCGGTCAGGCCGCCGCCAGTGGACGGTCATCGGTCGCACTTGGAAGTTCTGCTGTTGCCTCAGCCGAGACCGCACACGCGCTTGGCTACCTCAGTCAGGCAACTTCACAGTACGCGACCGCAGTGGGGGCCGTCTCCAAGGCATTCGGTGCATACTCAATCGCAGTGGGGAACCATGCGACGGCCATTGGCGATGACGCCATCGCAATTGGACGAAGTGCAAGGACAGTGGACAGTTCCGCTGGCATCTCGCGAATTGCCATCGGTGGTGGGGCGTTTGCCGGGACAGGCGGCTACACAGGAGCCATCGCTATTGGTGGTTCTGCCAGTTCCGAGTACGACGGGATTTCAGTTGGCTACGGTGCGAAAGCAGCAGCCTCCGGAAGCATCGCGCTTGGATCACATTCACTGGCCAACGAGGCCAACTCCATCTCTGTTGGCAATGGTTCGATCAAGCGGCGCATCGTGAATCTGGCCGACGCACGACTGTCGACAACTAGTACCGATGCGGTTACCGGCAAGCAGCTCAATTCCACCAACACCAACGTGACCAGAGCCCAGACCGCTGCCGATTCAGCGAAGACGACAGCCGCGGCAGCACAGTCCACGGCCAACACGGCCAACACCAATGCCAGTACTGCACTGGCCAAGGCCAATGCGGTCAGCGGCCTGGTCAGCCAAGTCTCGGCCAGTGGCAACGTGCGTATTGGCGGCGAGAACACCGGTACCGTGTTGGATGTGCGCAACAAGTCCAACGCTGTTCGCAGCATCACCGGCCTGAAGGATGGGGCGCTGAGCACGACCAGCACCGAGGCGGTGACGGGTAAGCAGCTCAACGCGACTAATACGAATGTCAGCAAGGCGCAGGCAGCAGCCGACGCAACGGCCGCGCGGCTGAACGCCAGCGCCGTGGCGCTGGGCGCGGGAGCTGTCGCGGAGCAGGCCAGCTACGGCATCAGTACTGCGCTGGGCAACAACGCAAAGGCCTACAACGGAAAGAGTGTGGCCATGGGCGCAGATGCCCGCGCGACGGTGGACGACGCGGGTAACAAGATCAGTGGCAACGGAGGGGTGTCGATCGGTGCTGGCACCCGCAGCGGCAACGGTGCGGTGGCGCTTGGGCTGGATGCCGTCGCAACGGGTGATCGAGGTGTTGCCGTCGGCCATGAGGCGTCCGGCAAAGGCGCGCACGCAACGGCACTGGGCTTCCAGAGCAACGCGTCGGCCAACCAGGCCACGGCGGTCGGGCGCGGCGCCGTAGCCAGCAGCCTGTATGCCTCCGCACTGGGTAATCAGGCGAGTGCTACGGCGCAGAGCGCGTTGGCCCTTGGTGATCGCGCCAATGCGACGCATGCGGGTGCGGTTGCGCTCGGTAATGGCTCAGCCACGACTGCCACCAATCAGGTGTCGGTGGGCAATGGCTCGTTGAAGCGCAAAGTGGTCAACGTGGCCGATGCCGCCTTGAGTACGTCCAGCAGTGAAGCGGTGACCGGCAAGCAGCTGCATGCCACCAACACCAGCGTGGCTTCTGTGAAGGCGACCGCGGACGGTGCGCAGGCGCGCGTGGCGGTACTGGATGGCCTGGTGGGGCAGGTATCGGCAAGTGGAAACGTGCGGCTGGGCGCAGACAACACCGGTACCGTCGTCGACGTGGCCAACAAGAGTGGTGCCAAGCGCAAGCTCCAGA
Source organism: Stenotrophomonas sp. PA-6-5C (assembly GCF_021605635.1). NCBI lineage: Bacteria > Pseudomonadati > Pseudomonadota > Gammaproteobacteria > Lysobacterales > Lysobacteraceae > Stenotrophomonas > Stenotrophomonas sp. PA-6-5C. The sequence goes on along the minus strand of NZ_WKEE01000068.1, from coordinate 11,511 downwards.
ATCTGGCCAATGGCGTGCTCAGTACGTCCAGCACGGATGCAGTGACCGGGCAGCAGCTCAATGCCACCAATAGCGAAGTGACCAGCGTGCGCACCGCCGCAACCGCGGCCAAGACGGCGGCCGATGCCGCCCGCGGCGTGGCCGATGGCGCTGTGCAGAAGGCTGATGCCTTGGGCGGACTGGTGGGCCAGGTGTCTGCCAGTAGTAACGTGCGTCTGGGTGCGGAGAACACTGGGACCATCGTGGATGTCGCGAACAAGACCGGAGCCAAGCGACGCATCTATAACATTGCCAACGGCACGCTGAGTGCGGGCAGCACCGATGCGGTGACTGGCCAGCAGCTGTTTGCGACCAATACCACGCTGGAGACGCAGCGACAGGCTCTGGCTGGGCATGCGCAGCAGCTGACGGATCAGGACGGGCGTATCGCTGACAACCGGGTCGAATTGGATGCGCTGCGTACGGACTTCGACAACTTCGATCCGGATCTGGATGGTGTGGTGAAGTTCAGTGCTGACCGCCGGTTGGTGGACATGGCGGGCGCCCGCGTATCGGGTGTGGCGGCGGGGGATATCAGTTCTGCGACCAGCACGGATGCGGTGAATGGCGGGCAGCTGTTTGCTACGAACCAGAAGATCTCGGCACTGGAAGGGGCCGGTAGGTTCATTGCTGTAGGTGCTGGTGGCGATCAGGAGAAGGCGTCGGCGGGAAGATTCTCTGTAGCCATGGGAGATTCTGCATCGGCGTCCGTCTCTGGTGAGGGAGGAGTCGCGGTTGGCGGCTACGCCGTTGCGGGTGGTACCAACTCTGTCGCAATAGGGCGAGCTGCGTCGGTTCGTGACGGTGCGACCGGCGCCTTCGCACTCGGAGTCAGGTCATTGGTGGAGGCTGAAGGGGGGCTTGCAGTTGGTGCTGAAAGCCGCGTGCAGTATGGGGCGCTTGACAGCGTGGCTATTGGTAGCCGCTCCTTGGCGTCGGAAGAGTTTACTGTTTCATTCGGTCATGACGATCTTCAGCGTCGGCTTGTTAACGTCGGTAGAGGCATCGGCGATTCCGATGCAGTGACCATCAGCCAGCTTGCCGAATCCGTATCAGGGCTGGGTGGTGGCGCAGGTCTGGATGGGAATGGATCTTTCATCTCCCCGACCTATGGCGTACAGGGCAGTACGCAGAATAATGTCGGAGACGCCCTCGCTGCACTCGATGGTGCAGTGGTCAGGTCCGGTAGCCGTGTAGAGAGCATCGAAGGCCAGTTGCGTGCGATGTTCCAACAGTCGCCCTCGACCCGGGCGGATGGAATTGGTCAACTGAATCTGGCAGGTCCGCAAGGTATGGTTCTGTCGAATCTTGCCGATGGGCGTATTGCTGCAGGTAGCCGTGATGCGGTGACTGGTAGCCAGCTGTATGCAGCCAAGCAGGATATCGCTCGAAACAGGAGCGAACTGAACGCACTGCTTGATGCAGGCACATCTGGTGCCTCAACTGCCGAGTACGCATACAGCGTGATCGACTACGGCGGTGCAACTTTGACCGGTGTATCAGATGGCGACCTGTCATCTTCAAGCAGAGACGTTGTGAACGGTGGGCAGCTGTTCTCCACCAACATGCGCGTGCGAAAGCTGGAGCAGACAGGGCGTTTTCTGAGCGTCGGTTTTGACAGTCTGAGCAATGATGCCGAGGCCGGTTTCCTCGGAGTCGCATTGGGCGATTCTGCAAAGGCGTCCGTCGGTTCTGAGGGTGGTGTGGCCATCGGGAGCTATTCGATTGCAGGTGGGCATAGCTCGGTTGCACTTGGCCGGGGATCGTACGTGGCCGGTTCTGCTGAGAGAGGGTTTGCCCTGGGCGTTGGTTCGAATGTCTACGCGAATGAGGGCGTGGCCTTCGGCGCGCTGAGTCGTGTGGTAGCAGGCGCTGATGGAGCGCTAGCGTTGGGGTCCTACTCAATCGCGACCGAATCGAATACGGCTTCATTCGGCAACGGGTCGGTTAAGCGGCGTCTGGTGAACCTTGGTCGTGGCACTGGTGGGCATGATGCAGTCACCGTGGCACAGCTGAGAGAGTCGCTCACTGCACTCGGGGGTGGTGCGCGTATCGATGAAAATGGTCGTGTTGTCGCCTCCGTCTACAACGTACAAGGCGGTACGCAGAACAACGTCGGGGATGCCCTTTCCGCACTTGATGGCGCGGTGGTCAAATCTGATAGTCGCATGGACCGCGTCGAAACCCAGCTCCGTTCGGTATTTCAGGAAACGCCCTCCACCCGCAGCGACGGCACCGCCCAGCTCACCCTGGCGGGCGCCAACGGCATGGTCATCTCCAACGTGGCCAACGGCCTGATCGCGGCCGGCAGCCGCGAGGCGGTCAACGGTGGCCAGCTGCACGCCGTGCAGCAGCAGCTCAATGGCCGCATGGATGGCCTGGAGCAGCGCGTGGATGGCCAGCCGCAGTCGCGTGCGCTGGCTACGGCTTCGGCCGCGCCCACCGAACAGGTCACGCCAATGCCGGAAACCAGCGATTCGCCGCAGGTTGCCTCGGCAGGCGAGGGCACGTCGCCTACGCCGCAGCCGAAGTCGAAGAAGGACGACACGCCGTCGCCCACGCCGCAGGTCGATACCGCTGAACTGGAGAAGATGCTGGCCCGCGCCAACGAATACACCGATGGCGCCATCAGCAATTTCGAACGCCGCCTGGACAAGATGGACAAGCGCTTCAACCGCATGGCCGCGATGAGCAGTGCGCAGACGGCCATGGCCATGAACACCGCTGGCTTGGCCACCTACAACCGACTCGGCGCGGGCGTGGGCTACGCCGAGGGCGAGTCGGCCATGGCGGTGGGTTATCAGCGCGTGCTCAACGACAAGGGCTCAGCCACCTTCAGCCTCAATGGTGCATTCACCAACAGCGGTGAACGCAGCATGGGCGTGGGTGTGGGCATCGGCTGGTAAGCCATGGCGCCCCGGTGTGGTGCGCGTAACGAGCCCCGCCGCGCCGGGGCCATTGCAGAGGAAATTGCGATGTACAACTTCATGAGCCGCTTCATGACCTACCGGCGCTACTACGTCTGGCGCGCCCGCATCCGCTACGTCACCCACGACATGGATACGTGGACGCTGGCGTGCCTGGTGCTGATGATCTGCATGGGGCTGATGGTGTGGGGGTTCTGGCGCGTGGTGAACGTGCCGCAGCCGCGCATCCATCCGGAAGCCGCCGCCGTGCGGGTGGAAGTGCTGACCGACGAAGCGATCCATCGCATCGTGCTGGTACGTCACGGCGGCACGACGCCGGGTCATCCTTTCTACAGTGCCGCGGAGATCCGCGGCAGCACACAGCGCACGCTTCGGGTGCGGCAGACGCTGCAGGACCCGGTACCGATGAAGTTGCAGGCGGACATGTACGCGGACATCGCCGATTACATCAACGCTACCGGTGCCTGCATGCCTTTTCCCTGCCGCCGCGTGAGTTTCCGCATCGAACAGCTGCAGCGGTCGGGGCACGAGAGTGCTGTACGCAACAAGGCACTGGCCGAGATCCTGCAGGTGCCGTGGTACCTGGTGCCGAATCTTGATGGCGAACGCATGCGCGTGCGCAGTGGCTGGGCGGACGATTTCCAGGACGTGTACTCGCACGCCTGGAACCTGCATGACCTGCAGAAGATGCATGCGCGCATGATGGCCGAGTACCCGTACCGTGCTGCGGTGCCGTGGCTGGCACGATTGGCGACCCCGTCCGAGGAAAAGCTGATCTTCCCGTAGCGCCGAGCCATGCTCGGCTGCTCTCCGCGCAGATCGCGGCAGCCCCGAGCCGAGCATGGGCTCGGCTCTACGCCGGTCATCCGCCGATATAGGCGGTGATCTCCATTTCGGCCAGCAACTGCCGCAACTGCGTGGCCGACGCCCTGCGCATGGGCTTCTCATCCACCGGCGACAGCGGCGCCTGGCGCAGGGCGTCGTAGGGCAGCACGGCCAGGTCGAAGGTCAGTTCTTCGGCGCTGAACACCCACACCGGCACGTCCAGGTTGCGCTCGCGGTCCAGCCGCAGGCGCCGCGTACGCGATTCGGCGGGGATGCGATGTTCGTCCAGGAAGCGATGCACGGCCTCCGGGTCGTCGCTGTGCAGGTGCAGCTGCACGGGGCTGTTGGCATCGGCAGTGCCGTCAAGCACGGGTCCGGCCAGGCGCGGCGAGAAGCCGTGCAAAAACTCCAGCGCACGCAATGCGGACTCGCGCCGCCGCTGCAGTTCGTTGCCGTGTTGTGGGCCGGAGAACAGCCGCTGGTACTCGCGCAGGGCCTGTTCGATCTCGACGTTGCGGGGCAGCGAGGCGTCGTCGTGGATGCCGAGGCGGCTGGCGGCCTTGAGTTTGGCCTGGTGGAAGTCGCGGATTCCGCCTTCGGCCATCAGCCGGGCGGCTTCGTGGGCGAGGCGATGACGCCGTTCGCGGGTCTGGCTGGCAGCATGCTGGTGAGCGCGGTGCATGCGATGACTCCCTGTTGCGACCTGGCTACAGACTAGCGCAGGCATGTGACATCTGCGTGGGTATTTGAACCGCATCTGGTAGATGCCGACCTTGGTCGGCACGGGGCGCCAACCAAGGTTGGCGACTACCAGGGCCGGGCGGGGCCAGGCCATGCCCGCAGAGTCCTTCGGCTGCCGGATGCAATCGCTTTGGTAGATGCCGACCTTGGTCGGCACGGGGCGCCAACCAAGGTTGGCGACTACCAGGGCAACGCCGGGCCATCGTGCCAACCAACGGTTGGCACCCACCGCACCTGCACCTTTAGAAGATATCGAACGCGGCTGCGTCGGCCTGCGGGGTGCTCTGCAGGTTGAGGTCGTAGTCGGTCAGGCGGTCCATGTCTTCCACCTTCACCCACTCCACCGCGCCGTTGAGGGTGGCCTGGACCATGCCGCTCGGTGGTTCGTTCTGGGCGATCGGGGTGTCCTTCAGCGCGGTGCGCATGTAGTCGATCCAGATCGGCAGGGCCGCCTTGCCACCGTATTCGCGGTAGCCCAGCGAGCGGAAGTCGTCGCGGCCCACCCACACGGTGGTCACGTACGGGCCGCCGAAGCCGGAGAACCAGGCGTCACGGTGATCGTTGGTGGAGCCGGTCTTGCCGCCCACGTCCTCGCGGCCAAGCACCTTGGCCTGTGCGCCGGTACCGCGCTGGACCACATCGCGCATCATCGATACCAGCTGGTACGCGGTGCGCGCGTCGATGGCACGCGGTGCGGTACGCGCGTCCGGGTTGACCGGTGCGGCCGGCGTTTCGGGCTTGGCTTCCGGCTTGGCGGCGGCGGTGGCGTCAACCTTGGGGGCTGGGGCGCCGAAGTTGAAGCCGTCCACCACCTGGTTCACCGGCTGGTCGCTGCTGCCGGCGCAGTCGCGGCAGGCCATCGCCGGGTTTTCCTTGAACACCAGGTTGCCATCGCGGTCGAGCACCTGGTCGATCAGCCAGGTGTCCACGCGCGAGCCGCCATTGGCGAACACGGCATAGCCGCGAGCGACCGACAGCGGCGTCAGCGAGGCGGTACCCAGCGACATCGACAGGTTCGGCGGCAACTCGGATTCGGCAAAGCCGAACTGGCTGATGTACTTGCGCGCGTAGTCCACGCCCATGCCATCAAGCAGGCGCACCGAGACCAGGTTGCGCGACTGCACCAGCGCCTCACGCAGGCGCATCGGGCCACGGAAGCCACCGCCGTCGTTCTGCGGCGCCCAGGTCTTGCCGCGGCGGTCGCGGAACACGACCGGGGCGTCGAGCACGATCGAGGCCGGGTTGTAACCCTTGTCGAAGGCGGCCGCATACACGAACGGCTTGAAGCTCGAACCCGGCTGGCGACGGGCCTGGGTGGCACGGTTGAACTTGTTGCCGGAGAAGCTGAAGCCACCGACCAGGGCCTTCAGTGCGCCGCTATGGGCGTCCAGCGAGACCAGTGCGGACTGGCCGCGCGGCAACTGGTCGAGCAGCCACTCGCCCTCCTTGGCACCGGCGCGCACGCGCACGATGTCGCCGCGCTGCACCAGCTTGGCCGGGCTCTTGTTGGTCCACTTGGCGGCGCCGGCCGGCAGCACGATCTCGCTGCGGTTGGCCAGCACCACGGTGGCACTGCCGTCGGCGCCGGTGCTGGCGACGATCGCCGGCAGCAGGCCGGCCTGGCCGAACAGGCCGCGCAGGTGTTCGGCCAGTGCGGCGGTGTCATCACCGGCGCCCAGCTGTACCTGCTTCTCGACGCCGTGCCAGCCATGACGGTGGTCGTACAGCAGCAGGCCATCGCGCACCGACAGGTTGGCGGCGGTCTGCAGCGTCGCGTCGATGGTGGTGGTGACGTGGTAGCCCTTGTTGACCACGTCGCCGCCGAAGCGGGCGATCATTTCCTGGCGCACCAGCTCGGCCACGTAAGGCGCATCGACCTGCACCGGCGGCTCATGCGCGGTGGCGTGCATCGGCACGGCCTTGGCCGCGTCGGCCTCGGCCTGGCTGACGAACTTCAGGTCGGCCATGCGCTGCAGCACATAGTTGTCACGGCGCTGGCGGGCGCGCTCCGGGTTGGAGATCGGGTTGCCCGAGGACGGGAACTTGGGGATGCCGGCCAGCGAGGCCATCTCGTCCAGGTCCAGTTCGCCCAGCTTCTTGCCGTAGTAGAACTCGGCGGCGGCGGCGACGCCGTAGGCGCGGTTGCCGAAGAAACTCTTGTTCAGGTACAGCTCGAAGATCTCGTCCTTGCTCAGCTCGGACTCGATCTTGCGCGCCAGCAGGATCTCGGCCAGCTTGCGGGTGTAGCTGTACTCGGAGCTGAGGAAGAACTGGCGGGCCACCTGCTGGGTGATGGTGGAGCCACCGGGCACGCGCTTGTCGTTGGTGGTGGCCAGCAGCCACACCGCGCGGCCGATGCCCTTGTAGTCCACGCCGCCGTGCTCGTAGAAGCGGGCATCCTCGGTGGCCAGGAACGCCTGCTTCAGCTTCTCCGGCACGTCCTTCATGGTGATGGGGGTACGCCGGGTCTCACCGAACACCGCCATCAGCTTGCCGTCGGCAGCGTAGACGTACATCGGCTCCTGCATTTCCACGTCGCGCAGGGTCTGCACGTCGGGAAGCTTGGAAGAAACGGCGTAGTACAGGCCGCCAACGGCGGCCGCTCCGACCAGCGCCAGGACCAGGACAACAAGAAAGATCCAGCGCAGCCAGCGGCGGAGACGGGTCATCGGTGTCAGATTCCGATTGCGAATTTCGTGGTCGCAGAGTATAGATTACGCAAGGTGGCGGCTGGGGCCGGCACTGGGGAGTGCAAGGGGACGCCAGGGGCTGCGTGTTCATCCTGTGAGGGATGTCACAGCAGGGCGGTTGCCATTTGCTAAGAATACGTTATTAATGCGCGGACGCAGCTCTTGCGTCCAAGTGCCCGTCGGCAGGGGAGAAACCGTGGGGCTCATCCCAAAAAGTCAGTCGCCGCTTATTGGCGTCGACATCAGTTCGACTGCGGTAAAGCTGTTGCAGCTTTCCCGCAGCGGCAACCGTTTCCGTGTGGAACATTACGCCGTGGAACCGCTGCCGCCGAACGCGGTGGTGGAGAAGAACATTGTCGAAGTGGAGGCCGTGGGAGAGGCCATCCGCCGGGCGATGAACCGTTCCGGCAGCAAGGCCAAGCTGGCCGCTGCGGCCGTGGCTGGTTCGGCGGTGATCACCAAGGTGATCCCGATGCCGGCCGACCTGGACGAGAACGACATGGAAGCCCAGATCGAGCTGGAAGCGGTCAACTACATTCCGTATCCGATCGAGGAAGTGAACCTGGACTTCGAGGTGATCGGGGCGATCCCGAACAACCCGGAAATGGTCCAGGTGCTGCTGGCAGCCTCGCGTTCGGAAAATGTGGAACTGCGTCAGTCCGCGCTGGAACTGGGTGGCCTGCAGGCCAAGGTGATGGACGTGGAGGCCTTCGCGGTCGAGAACGCCTTCGCCCTGGTGGCCAGCGAACTGCCGGTTTCGGCCGAGGGCGTGGTTGCGCTGGTCGATATCGGCGCCACCATGACCACCCTCAACGTACTGCGCGGTGGCCGCAGCCTGTACAGCCGCGAACAGGTGTTCGGTGGCAAGCAGCTGACCGACGAGATCATGCGCCGCTATGGCCTGAGCTACGAGGAAGCCGGTCTGGCCAAACGCCAGGGCGGGCTGCCGGAAAGCTACGAGATGGAAGTGCTGGAGCCGTTCAAGGAAGCCACGGTGCAGCAGATCAGTCGTCTGCTGCAGTTCTTCTACGCCGGCAGCGAATTCAACCGCGTCGATCACATCGTGCTGGCTGGCGGCTGTGCCGCCCTTGCAGGCCTGCCGGAGATGGTCGAGGAACAGCTGGGCGTGCCGACCGTGGTCGCCAACCCGCTGGCACAGATGACCCTGGGGCCGAAGGTGCAGGCGCACGCGCTGGCCCAGGACGCCCCCGCGCTGATGATCGCGACCGGTCTGGCGCTGAGGAGCTTTGACTGATGGCGCGCATCAATCTATTGCCCTGGCGCGCCGAACGGCGCAAGCAACGCCAGCGCGAGTTCGGCATCATGCTGGGTATGGCCGCCCTGGGTGGCCTGCTGCTGTCGCTGTTGATCTGGTTCTACTACGACATGCAGGTCAGCGGGCAGAACGATCGCAACGCCTACCTGCAGACCGAGATCGACAAGGTCAAGGAGCAGAACAAGGAAATCGACCGCCTTGACGAGCAGAAGAATCGATTGCTGGCCCGCAAGGCGGTGATCGAGCAGCTGCAGGCCAAGCGTTCGCAGATGGTCCACCTGTTCGATGCACTGGTCCGTACCATCCCTGATGGCGTGGTGCTCACCGCCCTGCAGCAGGAAGGTGACGTGCTGACCCTGGAAGGTCGCACCCAGTCCAATGCACGCGTTTCGGCTTACATGCGCAACCTGGAAGTCTCCGGCTGGATGACCAATCCGGAACTGGCGATCATCGAGGCGCGTGAACCGGACAAGGACAAGGACGGACGTGCAACTGGTCCGGTGACCGACATCAAGGCATTGCCGTATGTGTTCAAGGTCAAGGTCAAGCTGCCCGCGCAGAGCGAGGAAACAGCGACGACCCCGGGCCTGAACCCTGATGGCAGTGTGGCTGGCACCGCGCCGGCCGCACCGCCGGTCGCACCGCTCAGTGCCGGGCCCGACGCTGCGGCGCCTGCCGCTGCTGCACCGCCTTCGGGATCGACTCCGGCATCGCCACCGGCAGCTACGCCGGCGACTGCCCCGCAGGCACCAGCACCGGCGGCACCGCCAGCGCCGGCGGCACCGGCAACCAAGCCTGAGGGCAGCCGCCTGGCGCAGCCGCCGCAGGCCTTCCACGCCCCGCTGCAGGGGGATCGCGCATGAGCAGGAAAGTCGACATCAAGAACCTTGATTTCAACGACATCGGCAACTGGCCGAGGAACGCGAAGATCGTGTTCTGCTCGCTGATCGCCCTGGTCATCATGTTCGTGCTGTGGATGCTGCTGGTCAGCGGCAAGCGCGAGGAACTGGCCGGGTTGGAATCGAAGGAGGTCGAGCTGCGCACCCAGTTCACCAAGGAACAGGAACGCGCGGTCAACCTGGAACCGCTGAAGCAGCAGCTGGCACAGATGGAGCAGGTGCTGCAGCAGATGCTGCGGCAGCTGCCGAGCAAGACCGAAATGCCGGACCTGATCATCGACATCTCGCAGACCGCGCTGTCCAGCGGCCTGTCCAATGAGTTGTTCGAGCCTGAGCAGGAGCAGATCAAGGAGTTCTACGCCGAGAAGCCGATCAAGCTGCGGATGGTGGGCAGCTACCACCAGTTCGGAGCCTTCGTCAGCGGCGTGGCCTCGTTGCCGCGGGTGGTGATCCTGACCATGCACGACATCAACCTCAAGCCCAAGGACAAGACCGGTGGCAACGTCCGCGCCGGAGCCCTGGAACTGTCCGGTACGGTCAAGACCTACCGTTACCTGGATGAGGCCGAGGTCGAGGCACAGCAGAAGGCTGAAGCGGGCAAGGAGGCGAAGAAGTGATCCGTTCCTTCATTGCACGTGGTGGGGTGGTGCTGATGGTGGTGCTGCTGGCCGCCTGCGGCCGTGGCGTGACCAGCACGCCGGGTGATGCACCCAACCTGGAAAAATGGGTCGAAAGCGAGCGTGCGCGACCGGCGCAGCCGCTGGAGCCGCTGCCGGTGATGCAGCAGTTCGAGACCTTCGAATACTCCGCGCAAGGCATGCGCGATCCGTTCACCGATGCCTGGACCAACCCGCAGCAGGGGAATGGGGGACTGCGGCCAGATCCGAACCGGCGCAAGGAGCCGATGGAAGGCTTCCCGCTGGACGCGCTGGACATGGTCGGCACCATCGGAACAGGCGCCGGCACCGTGGCGCTGGTGATGGGGCCGGACAAGGTGACCTATCGGGTGCGTCCCGGCGGTTACCTGGGGCAGAGCGACGGGCGGGTCACCGCGGTCTTCGAAGACCGCGTGGAGCTGATCGAACTGGTGCCGGATGGCGCGGGTGGCTGGCTGGAACGTCCAGCAACACTCGCGCTGGAAGATCAATGATCGTTTACTGGGGATAGCACGATGACCTTTCACCAAGCCAAGGGGCTGCGTCCCATCCGGCGCTTCACCTTGAACCGCATCAGCGCGCTGGGAGTCGCGTTGATGCTGGCCTGCGCTCCGGCGCTGGCCGCCGCACCGTCGGAAAAACCGACCGGCACGGCGCTGGCGGCGACGCCGGCCGCTGCACCGGCAGGCCTGTCGGTCTCGCGCATCGACTTCAAGCGTGGCGATGACGGCGCGGGCCGCCTGATCCTGCAGTTCGACGGCCAGGGCGCCATGCCCGACCTGCGCAGCCAGGGCAACAGCGTGGTTGTCGATGTCGGCAACGCGCGCCTGCCGGCCAACCTGCAGAAGCCGATGAACGTCACCGACTTCGCCACACCGGTGCAGCGCATCGACGCCAAGCCGTCCGGGGCCGGCACCCAGCTGGTGCTGAGCACGGGTGGTCCGGTCGAGTCTCTGGCTTACCAGAGTGGCAACGAGTATGTGGTGGAGATCAGCCCACGGCAGGCGCAGGCCGCCGTCGGCGCAGTCACTGCCGGCAGCGTGACCCAGGCCGCCAAGGGCGTGCCGCAGCGCGGCTTCGCCGGCAAGCCGGTGACCTTCAACTTCCAGGACGTGCCCGTGCGCACCGTGCTGCAGTTGATTGCCGAAGAGTCGAATCTGAACGTGGTGGCCTCCGACTCGGTGCAGGGCAATGTGACCCTGCGCCTGGTCAACGTGCCGTGGGACCAGGCGCTGGATATCGTGCTGCGCGCCAAGGGCCTGGACAAGCGTCGTGACGGCAGCGTGGTATGGGTTGCGCCGCAGTCCGAGCTGGCCAAGTTCGAGCAGGAGAAGGAAGACGCGCGCATCGCCATCGAGAACCGCGAAGATCTGATGACCGACTACGTCCAGATCAACTACCACAGTGCCACGCAGATCTTCAAAGCGTTGACCGAGGCCAAGGGCATCGGTGGTGGTG
>NZ_WKEE01000067.1:0-26408 GCF_021605635.1 Stenotrophomonas sp. PA-6-5C | reverse complement strand
GTGAATACATCCATGTAGGCTCGGTCGCGCCATCCATGGCGCTCACGCCCCCGCAACCGGACCCACCCCGCCTTCGACAGTTCTCCGCGATCTGTCGGAATGGCATGGCCTGCTGTTGGTGGGTGTCGACCCTGCTGCTCTTGGTGGGTGTCGACCCTGCAGCTGTTGGTAGGTGTCGACCTTGGTCGACACGGTAGATCCACGCCATGCGTGGATGGATGTCGGAGGGATCGAGAAAGATGACGTAATCGGCCTGCGCTTGCAGGGCCACGCTGCAGTTGCAGCGTTTTCGACTTTTCCAATGATTCTCATTGAAGCGACGAGGGCTGTCGTGGACATCATGAGGGGCCATCGACAACGGATGGCACGGGCTTCCAATCCCGTTTGACTTACGTTGTTTACGCTTGCCTGCCGGCGTTGCGCGCGTGTTCCTGCGTGGCGTCCGGCAGGCAATCCGTCCGTGCGCCTTTTGGCGGGCGGTGCGTGGGGGCCTCGTGCCCGCCGGCTTATCAACGTTAGTCACCGGTATTGGAACCACTCACCGTCCGCCACCCTCGCCTTCGCGTGGGTGGCCTCTCGCCTTGCGTACAAGGACTGCCGACATGACCGCATCCCGCTATCCCTTCCTGTTCGCCACTCTGGGCGATGCCGCCGCCAGCATCCCCGATGAGCTGGCGCAGGCGCTGGAAACCACCCTCGCCGCTCCTGCGACCGGACCTACGAACGACGGCTTCACCCTGCTGGGTTGCCTCAAGCGCATCCGCCAGGGCGAAGGTGCCGATGGTCAGCTGTGGCCGAGCCGCTGGCATACACCTAGGCAACGTGTGGCGCTGGCCCGCATCGACCGCGCCAATGCCGGGCTGATCCTGCTGCTGGAGGTGCTGCACGCCAGTGAGCGCGTGCGCGTGGACGGCGAAGAAGTGCAGCAGATAGGCGATGACATCCGCGAAGGACTGCTGCTGGCCTGCCGTGGTTTGTCCGAATACATGGGTACGCAGTTGCCGGCCGTCTAGCAAATGCCCAGTAGATCCACGCCATGCGTGGATAGGCTGTTGTGGAGTCGAGCCATGCTCGACTCACGCGCGCAGCGCGAACAGCAGCCGAGCATGGGCTCGGCTCTACCAATCCGCAGCGGACGTCCTGGCCCTTGCGGAGTCAGAGCCCTTTGCTCGGCAAAGGAGTCCGACCCCAACCGGTCAGGCCGAGGCGTACCGCACGGCGGTGCCGATCCAGCGCTGCACCACGCGATCTGCAAGCGCCGGTTGCTGCGCCAGCAGGCGTTCGGCCAGCGCATGCACGCCCGGCAGCAGGCCCGCATCGCGCGCAAGATCGGCGATACGGAAACCGGCCAGGCCCGTCTGCCGGGTGCCCAGCAGTTCGCCGGGCCCGCGCAGTTCCAGATCCTTCTCGGCGATGACGAAACCGTCGTTGGTCTCGCGCATGGTCTGCAGGCGTTCGCGCGCCATCTGCGAAAGCGGCGCTTGATACAGAAGCACGCAGCGCGACACCGCTGAACCACGGCCGACGCGGCCGCGCAGCTGGTGCAGCTGGGCCAGGCCCAGGCGCTCGGCATTCTCGATCACCATCAGCGAGGCGTTGGGCACGTCCACGCCGACTTCGATCACGGTGGTGGCCACCAGCAGGTCGATGTCGCCGGCCTTGAACGCGACCATCGTCGCCAGCTTCTCGGCCGCTTTCAGCCGGCCATGCACCAGCCCCACGCGCACGCCGGGCAGCAGCGCCTGCAACGATTCGTAGGTGGCCTGCGCGGGCGTGGCATCCAGTTCTTCACTTTCTTCGATGAGCGTGCATACCCAATAGACCTGCCGCCCTTCCTGGCAGGCCAGGGCGATGCGCTCGATCAGTTCGGGGCGACGATCATTGTTGAGTGCAACGGTCTGCACCGGCGTGCGGCCCGGCGGCAGCTCGTCGATGGCCGATACATCCAGGTCGGCGTACTCGGACATCGCCAGCGTGCGCGGAATCGGCGTGGCGGTCATCACCAGCTGATGCGGCACGTTGTTGCCGCCCTTGCCCTTGTCGCGCAGTGCAAGCCGCTGGTGCACGCCGAAGCGGTGCTGCTCGTCGACGATGGCCAGGGCCAGATCCTGGAACACCACCGCCTCCTGCATCAGCGCGTGGGTACCCACCACCACCTGCGCTTCGCCGTTGGCGACCTGTTCCATCACCTTCGCGCGCGCCTTGCCGGTGACCTTGCCGGCCAACCAGGCAATGCGCACGCCCAGCGGTTCCAGCCAGCCGCGCAGGTTGTTGAGATGTTGCTCGGCCAACAGTTCAGTGGGGGCGGCCAGTGCGACCTGCTTGCCCTGCTCCACCGCCAGCATCGCCGCCAACGCGGCCACTACAGTCTTGCCCGAGCCGACGTCGCCCTGCACCAGCCGCAGCATCGGGCTGGGGCGCGCGAGGTCTTCGCGGATCTGCTTGAACACGCGTGCCTGCGCACCGGTCAAGGCGAATGGCAGCTGCTTGAGCAGCGCCTTGGCCAGCTTGCCGGGGCCAGCCAGCGGAGGCGCGTGATGCGCCTGCAGCGCAATGCGCTGGCGACGCAGGCTGAGGTGGTGGGCCAGCAGTTCTTCCATCGCCAGCCGGCGCTGCGCTGGGTGGGTGCCGGCAGCGAGTGCGGCCAGGTCTGCATCCGGCGGCGGCTGATGCACGGTCAGCAGCGCGCTGCGCAGCGATGGCAGGCCGAGACCATCGAGCCAGCCGGTCGGCAGCAGTTCCAGCGTGCTTTCTTCCGGCAGGCGATCAAGCGCCTGGCCGATCAGCTTGCGCATCGTCATCGGGCCGACGCCCTCGACGGTGGGGTACACCGGGTCGAGGCGGTCGCCGAGATCGGGATCGTCATTTCGCCCCAGCACCTGGTAACTGGGATGGACGATCTCCAAGCCCAGATGCCCGGGCTTGGGCGTACCGAAGCAGCGCAGCCGGTTGCCGACGGCGAACTGGCCGACCTGCTGCTGGCGGAAGTGGAAGAAGCGCAGCACCAGGGTGCCCTGCCCTTCGTCTTCCACCGCTACCTTCAGCATCGGCCGGTAGCGCATGCCGCGCTCGACAGCGACCACCCGCACTTCCACCTGCGCCGGAATGCCGTTGCGCAGGTCTTCGATGCGGGTCAGCCGGGTGCGGTCTTCATAGCGCAGCGGCAGGTGCAGCCACAGATCCTGCAGGGTGGCCAGGCCACGCGCCTGCAGCTTGGCGGCCACGGCCGGACCGACGCCGGCGAGCATCGCAAGCGATGCTTCACCGGACGGTGCCAGTGCCGGGGTGACCGCCGCCTTGCGTGCCACGTGGCGGTCAGTCGATGACCATCACCGCGTCGACCTCGAAGTTGGCGCCCTTCGGCAGGCCGGAGACTTCGATGGTGGAACGGGCCGGGAACGGGGCCTGGAAATAGTCCTGCATCACGGCGTTGACCTTGGCGAATTCGGCCAGGTCGGTCAGGTACAGGCCCAGGCGCACGACCTTGTCCAGCGAACCGCCCGCGGCTTCGGCCACGGCCTTGAGGTTGTCGAAGGCACGACGGGCCTGTGCTTCGACGTCACCCACGCCGACGATGTCGCCGGTGGCCGGGTCGAGCGGAATCTGGCCGGAGAAATACACGGTGTTGCCGGCGCGCACGGCCTGCGAGTACGGGCCGATGGCGGCCGGGGCCTTTTCGGTGTTGATGATCTGGCGGGACATGGGTCGCTCCGGTGCGTTGGGGGAAAACAGAGCGGTGATTGTACCGGGTGGGGGTGCATCCACGCATGGCGTGGATCTACCCCGCATGAACCGCGCGGCGGGCCGGCACGGCCGGAATCATCCACGCATGGCGTGGATCTACTGGCGGCGGACCGCCTGCACGACCGACAGGCGGCGCAGGCGACGCATCACTTCGGCCAGGTGGTTGCGGTCGCGTACCTGGATGTTGAACGCCAGCACGGCGGCGTTGAAATCGCGGTCCAGGTAATCCACGCGCTCGATGTTGGAATGGCTCTGCGCGATTGCCGCAGCCAGCTGTGCGAGCACGCCGGTACCGTTCTCCACTTCCACCACCAGCGAGGTGTCGTAGTCGCCGGACACCGTAGTGTCCCAACCGATCAGCACCCAGCGCTCAGGCGACTTGCGCAGTTCGGCCAGGTTCGGGCAATCCATGCGATGCACCACGATGCCCTTGCCGGCGGTGTGGTAACCCATGATGTCGTCGCCCGGAATCGGCTGGCAGCAACCGGCGAAGGTGACCACGCCGCGCTCGCTGCCATTGATCAGGATCTTTTCCTGCGAGCTGTGGCGCGAATGCGCGCCGCCGCGCAGTTCGGCGTACGCCATCAGCGCCTGCGCGGCCTGGGTCGGCATCCAGTTGCCCAGCGCGACTTCCGCCAGCAGGGCCTCCAGGCGCGGGAAACGATGTTCGGCCAGGAAGGCATCCAGACGGCCCTTCGGCAGGCGCTCCAGCGAGCTGTCCATCGCCTCCAGCGCGCGGTCGAGCATGCGATGGCCCAGCTGCACGGCATCTTCGTGCTCCAGCTGCTTGAGCTGGTGGCGGATGGCGGTGCGTGCCTTGCTGGTGACCACGAACTCCAGCCACTGCGGCTTGGGCGTGGCCGAGCGCGCGGTGATGATCTCCACCGACTGCCCCGACACCAGCTTGGTACGCAGCGGCACCAGTTTCTTGTCCACGCGCGAGGCCACGGCCATGTTGCCGACATCGGTATGCACGGCATAGGCGAAGTCGAGCGCGGTGGAATTGCGCGGCAGCGCCAGGATCTTGCCCTTCGGCGTGAACAGGTAGACCTCGTCCGGGAACAGGTCGACCTTGACGTTGTCGAGGAACTCCAGCGAGGAACCGGCGGCACGCTGCG
The DNA here is from genome assembly GCF_021605635.1 of Stenotrophomonas sp. PA-6-5C. Classification (NCBI taxonomy): domain Bacteria; kingdom Pseudomonadati; phylum Pseudomonadota; class Gammaproteobacteria; order Lysobacterales; family Lysobacteraceae; genus Stenotrophomonas; species Stenotrophomonas sp. PA-6-5C. The sequence continues at coordinate 21,546 of NZ_WKEE01000067.1, read as the reverse complement.
AATCGATCAGTTCGACGATCCAGGCGTGCGCGCGGCTCTGCGCGCTGTTGGGCGAATCGCCACCGAACTTGTAGGTCCAGTGCGCCGCCACGCCGCGCTCGGCAATCAGGTCCATCTCTTCGGTGCGGATCTGCACTTCGATGGGCGAACCATACGGGCCGAACAGTACGGTATGCAGCGACTGGTAACCGTTGGCCTTGGGGATCGCGATGAAATCGCGGAAACGCCCGTCCAGCGGCTTGAACGCGGCATGCACTGCGCCCAGCGAGTGGTAGCACTGCGGCACGCCGCGCACGACCAGGCGGAAGCCGAACACGTCCATCACCTGGTCGAAGGATTTGTTCTCGTCGCGCATCTTGTTGTAGATGCTCCACGGGGTCTTGATGCGGCTGACCAGGCGGTGCTCGATGCCCTCCTTGGCCAAGCGCTGCGACAGCTGCACTTCCACCTGCGCCAGGGCCTCGCGGCGCACCACCGGCTGGCTGCGGATGTGCTTTTCCAGGATCGCATGGCGCCACGGGTACAGCGCCTTGAAGCCGAGGTTCTGCAGTTCGCTCTTGACCAGGCTCATGCCCAGCCGCTGCGCGATCGGGGCGTAGATCTCCAGCGTCTCGCGGGCGATGCGGCCGCGCGCTTCGCGGCTCTGCGCGCCCAGCGTGCGCATGTTGTGCAGGCGGTCGGCCAGCTTGATCATGATCACGCGCAGGTCGCGCGACATCGCCAGCAGCATCTTGCGGAAACTCTCGGCGGCCGCTTCCTGGCGGTCGCGGAACTTCAGCTTGTCCAGCTTGGTGACACCGTCCACCAGCTCGGCCACCGCTTCACCGAACTCGGCCGACAGCGCCTCGCGGGTCAACGGGGTGTCTTCGATGGTGTCGTGCAGGATCGCGGCGATCAGCGCTTCCACGTCCAGGCCGAGCTCAGCCAGCACCTGGGCCACGGCCACCGGATGGGTGATGTAGGGCTCACCCGACTTGCGCGTCTGCCCAGCGTGCGCGGAGGCACCGACTTCCCACGCACGGCGCAGCAGCGGCAGCTGCTCGGGCGGCAGGTAGTGGGCGGCGCGTTCGAGCTGGAGGACGTAATCGGGTACGGCGGCAGCGGGGACTGCGGCGACCTTGGCAGTGGGGCCTGGGTTCATGGCCAAAGCCTATGCCAGCGCGACGTTTACGGCAAACCCTGAATGCGAAACAGCCCGCACGGGGCGGGCTGTTCGGCGTATCCAGCGATGACGTTGATCGATGCGATCAATCGTCGTTCTTGGACATGTCTTCGTCGGCGACCACTTCAGCGGCGGCCCACTCCAGCGCTTCGCGCTCGGCGCGCTCACGCTCGGCCTTCTCGACTTCGTCGATCAGCGCGTTGTCGATCTTGCGGGCAGCGATCTCGCGCAGCGCCAGCACGGTCGGCTTGTCCTCGGTCTCGCTGTTGTCCAGCGTGGCCTGCACGCCATTGGCGAGCTGACGGGCGCGCTTGGAGGCCATCATCACCAGCTCGAAACGGTTGTTAACGACTTCCAGGCAATCTTCTACGGTAATGCGGGCCATACGGGCTCCCGGCGACCGGTCGGCCGCTCAGTCGAATGAGGGAAAGGGGACGGAGTGTACTGGCAGGGGCTGGACAAAATCAAGCCAACCCCCACCGGACCCTTTAGGAATCAATCAGTTGAACTCGCATCCGGGGTCAACAGGGCCTGGATCAGGCCGGCATGGCGGACCTTCTGGGCGTCCCGGCGCAGGCGGCTGGCGGTGAAGATCGCGCACAGCTCGTCCACGGCGGTGTCGAACACTTCATTGACGATGACGTAGTCGAACTCGTTGAAGTGGAGCATTTCATCGCGGGCAGCACCCAGGCGCTGGGCGATGACCGCCTCGCTGTCCTGGCCGCGCTTGCGCATGCGGTCCTGCAGGGCCTGCTTGGACGGCGGCAGGATGAACACCGTCACCGTGCCCGGCACCAGCTGGCGCACCTGCTGCGCGCCCTGCCAGTCGATCTCCAGCAGCACGTCCTGGCCGGCGTTCAGCTGCGGCTCCACCGACTGCCGGGCGGTGCCCTTCCAGTCGCCATGCACCCAGGCGTGTTCGAAGAAGTCGCCGGCGGCGATCATCTCCTCGAACTTCTCCGCGCTGACGAAGTGGTAGTGCTGGCCGTTCACTTCACCCGGGCGCATGGCCCGCGAGGTGAAGGAGATCGACAGCGCGATCTGCGGGTCGCGCGCCAGGGTGGCGTTGACAATGCTGCTCTTGCCGGCGCCGGAGGGCGCGGCGACGATGTACAGCGTGCCGCGTGCAACGGCACCCGGCGACGTTGACGGAGCGCTCATGCGCAGAGCCCAACTGGTTGATTTCGCAAAATTTTTCCTCGGTGGTCCAGACCCGGCGCGGAGGATCGCGCCAGCACGGCGGGGACTGCGTGGGACGTTCTGGAACCCGGCCCGGCAGACACTTCCCCGTGGGGCGGGCACGCAACTTTACCAGAGCAGGCCCTTTCCGCGCCCGGCCGTCCCTTGTGCCACGGGGACATCCGCAGGCCTGTGCTATAACCGGGCCATTGCGGTCGTTCCCGGAAAGACGTTCGCGGCATGCTGGCGAACGTCCCCTCGACGGTCGTACCTACCGACAGCCCGGGGGCCTGCGTGCCTCCCCGCCATCCAAGGAGAACGGCATGCCCTCGATGAGCCGCCGCCAGTTCCTGAAAGTGACCGGGACCACCCTGGTCGGCTCCAGCCTGGCATTGATGGGCTTCGCGCCCGGCATCGCACTGGCGGAGGTGCGGCAGTACAAGCTGAGCCGCGCCACCGAGACCCGCAACACGTGCACGTACTGTTCGGTTGCCTGCGGCATCCTGATGTACGGCCTGGGCGACGGCGCCAAGAACACCGAGCCGAACATCTTCCACATCGAAGGTGACCCGGACCACCCGGTCAATCGCGGCACGTTGTGCCCGAAGGGCGCCGGCCTTGCCGACATCATCCACAGCAAGTCGCGCCTGCTGTACCCCGAATACCGTGCGCCAGGCTCGAACGAGTGGAAGCGGCTGAGCTGGGACGATGCACTGGACCGCATCGCGCGGCTGATGAAGGAAGACCGCGACGCCAACTTCGTGCAGAAGAACGAGGCCGGGCAGACGGTCAACCGCTGGCTGACCACCGGCATGCTTGCGGCCTCGGCCACCAGCAATGAAACCGCGGTGCTGACCCACAAGGTCGTGCGCTCCCTGGGCATGCTGGCATTCGACAACCAGGCACGTGTCTGACACGGCCCGACGGTGGCAGGTCTTGCCCCGACGCTAGGCCGTGGTGCGATGACGAATCACTGGGTCGACATCAAGAATGCCGACCTGATCCTGATCATGGGTGGCAATGCCGCCGAGGCGCACCCGTGCGGGTTCAAATGGGTGACCGAGGCCAAGGCGCACAACAAGGCCCGCCTGATCGTGGTCGACCCGCGCTTCAACCGCTCGGCCGCGGTGGCCGACGTGTACGCGCCGATCCGCACCGGCACCGACATCGTGTTCCTGGGCGGCCTGATCAACTACCTGTTGACCGAGGACCGCATCCAGCACGAGTACGTGCTGAACTACACCGACATGCCGTTCCTGGTGAAAGACGAGTTCGCCTTCAAGGACGGCCTGTATTCAGGCTACAACGAGGAGAAGCGCAGCTACGACCGTTCCAGCTGGGACTACGTGTACGGCGATGATGGCTACGTGCGCAGCGACCCGACGCTGAAGGACCCGCGCTGCGTCTACAACCTGCTCAAGCAGCACTACGCGCGCTACACCGTGGAGATGGTCGAGCGCATCTGCGGTACGCCCGCCGACAGCATCCGCCAGATCTGGGACATGATCGCGTCCACCGCCGGCAAGGACAAGGCGATGACCATCCTGTACGCACTGGGCTGGACGCAGCACTCGATCGGTGCACAGAACGTGCGTGCCGGCACCATGGTGCAGCTGCTGCTGGGCAACATCGGCGTGGCCGGTGGCGGCATGAACGCGCTGCGCGGGCATTCCAACATCCAGGGTCTGACCGACATCGGCCTGATGTCCGACCTGCTGCCCGGCTACCTGACGTTGCCGAAGCAGGACGAGCAGGATTACGACGCCTACATCGCCAAGCGCACGCAGAAGCCGCTGCGTGCCAACCAGATGTCGTTCTGGCAGAACTACCCGAAGTTCCACGTCAGCCTGATGAAGTCGTGGTGGGGGGATGCGGCCACCGCCGACAACAACTGGTGCTTCAACCATCTGCCCAAGCTCGACAAGCCGTACGACATGCTGCAGGCGTACGAGCTGATGAACGAAGGCAAGATCCACGGCTACATCTGCCAGGGCTTCAACCCGCTGGCCTCGGCGCCGAACAAGGGCAAGCTGATCAGCGCGTTCTCCAAGCTGAAGTTCATGGTCAGCATGGACCCGCTGGAAACCGAGACCATCGCCTTCTGGCAGAACCATGGCGCGCTGAACGATGTCGATCCCAGCGCGATCCAGACCGAAGTGTTCCGCCTGCCGACCACGTCCTTCGCCGAGGAAAACGGCGCGGTGGTCAACTCCTCGCGCTGGCTGCAGTGGCACTGGAAGGGTGCCAACCCGCCAGGCGAAGCACGCAGCGACATCGAGATCATGTCCGAGCTGTTCCATCGCATCAAGGCGCTGTACGAGAAGGACGGCGGTGCCTGGTGGGAGCCGGTGCGCGACTTGGCTTGGAAGTATTCCAACCCCGAGGTGCCGACGCCGGAAGAGCTGGCGATGGAATACAACGGCAAGGCGCTGGTGGACGTGTTCGATCCGAAGGACCCGACCAGGCTGGTACGCAAGGCCGGAGAGCAGCTGGCCGCGTTCGGCGACCTGCGCGACGACGGCAGCACCTCCTCCGGGTGCTGGATCTACATCGGCGCCTGGGGCCCGACCGGCAACATGATGGCGCGGCGTGACAACAGCGACCCCACCGGCATCGGCAACACGCTGGGCTGGGCCTGGGCGTGGCCGGCCAACCGCCGCGTGATGTACAACCGCGCCTCGTGCGATGTGGCCGGCCAGCCGTTCGACCCGCGGCGCACGCTGCTGGCATGGAACGGCAGGAACTGGGGCAGCGTGGACGTGCCCGATTTCAAGGCCGACGAAGACCCGGCTGGCGGCATGGGCCCGTTCATCATGAACCCGGAAGGCATCGCCCGCTTCTTCGCCAAGGCCGGCATGGCCGAAGGCCCGTTCCCGGAGCATTACGAACCCTTCGACACGCCATTGCGCAGCAACCCGCTCAGCCCGGGCCAGGCGAATACGCTGAACAACCCCGCGGCCCGCGTGTTCGCCAGCGACCGTGCGCAGATCGGTTCGCCGGACGAGTACCCGCACGTGGCCACCACCTACCGCCTGACCGAGCATTTCCACTTTTGGACCAAGCACGGCAAGCTCAACGCCATCATCCAGCCCGAGCAGTTCGTCGAGATCGGCGCGGCCCTGGCCGATGAGCTGGGCATCAACAACGGCAGCCGCGTGCGCGTGAGTTCCAAGCGCGGCCATATCGAAGCCGTTGCGATGGTGACCAAGCGCATCAAGGCCCTGCAGATCGATGGAAAGACCGTCCACCAGGTGGGCATTCCGATCCACTGGGGCTTCCTCGGTGCAGCCAAGCCCGGCTACATCGCCAATACGCTGACCAACGCCATCGGTGACGGCAACTCGCAGACGCCCGAATCGAAGTGCATCCTGGTCAAGGTCGAGAAGGTGTAGGAGACACGCCATGTCACTGCAATCGCTGGACATCATCCGCCGCTCGGCCACCACCACGCCCTCGCCGGAAGCGCGCGGTGCGCACACCGGCCAGGTCGCCAAGCTCATCGACGTCAGCAAGTGCATCGGCTGCAAGGCCTGCCAGGTCGCCTGCATGGAGTGGAACGACCTGCGCGACGAAGTCGGCAGCTGCGTTGGCAGCTACGACAACCCGCCCGACCTGAGTGACCAGTCGTGGACGGTGATGAAATTCCGCGAGTACGAGGATGAGACCGGCAAGCTGGAGTGGCTGATCCGCAAGGAAGGCTGCATGCACTGCAGCGACCCCGGCTGCCTGAAGGCATGCCCGTCACCCGGGGCGATCATCCAGTACGCCAACGGCATCGTCGACTTCCAGGAAGAGCACTGCATCGGTTGCGGCTATTGCGTCACCGGCTGCCCGTTCGACGTGCCGCGCATCTCAAAGAAGGACCACAAGGCCTACAAGTGCACGCTGTGCTCGGACCGGGTAGCGGTGGGGCAGGAACCGGCCTGCGTGAAGACCTGCCCGACCGGCGCCATCACCTTCGGCAGCAAGCAGGACATGACCGAACATGCGGCGGGCCGGATCGAAGACCTGAAATCCCGTGGCTACGAGAATGCGGGCCTGTATGACCCGCCCGGGGTCGGCGGCACCCACGTGATGTACGTGCTGCAGCATGCCGACAAGCCACAGCTCTATGCCGACCTGCCCAAGGACCCGCACATCAGCGTGATGGTCGAGGTTTGGAAGGGCGTGGCCAAACCATTGGGCGTGCTGGCCATCGCCGCCACCGCGTTTGCCGGCTTCCTGCACTACATCGGCATCGGCCGCAACACGGTGAACGATGAAGAGGAAGAACAGGCCGAGCAGGAAGCGGAGAAGATCGAGGAAGAGCAGCCATGAAGTACGCCCCCCATCCCCGGCAGATCGTGCGCTACCGCGCGCCGACCCGCATCAACCACTGGATCGTCGCGCTCTGCTTCGTGCTGACGGCACTGTCCGGTCTGGCCCTGTTCCATCCGGCCCTGTTCCCGCTGACCCAGCTGTTCGGCGGCGGGCCGTGGACGCGCATCCTGCATCCGTTCATCGGCCTGGCCATGGTGCTGGGCTTCGCGCTGCTGGCCCTGCGGATGTGGCGCGACAACCTGCCTGCCGCCGATGACCGCGCGTGGTTGCGTGGCATGCGCGACGTGCTGCAGAACGAGGACGAGAAGCTGCCGCCGGTCGGCCGCTTCAATGCGGGCCAGAAGTTGTTGTTCTGGGCCATCATCGGCTGCCTGTCGGCGCTGCTGCTGACCGGCTTTGTGATCTGGCGCCAGTACTTCAGCCACCTCTTCCCGATCAGCGTGATCCGCTTCTCGGTACTGGCCCATGCGCTGTTCGGTTGGGTACTGGTCTGCGCGATCGTGGTGCACATCTATGCGGCGATCTGGATCAAGGGCTCGGTGCGGGCAATGACCCAGGGCAAGGTGACCTATGGGTGGGCGTACAAGCATCACCGGCAATGGTTCCGGGACATCCTGCGCGGGCGGCGGGAAGAGGGGTAGCGGCAGGGCTGCGCCCTGCACCCGCTTCAAGCCAAGGCAACGTCAAAAGCTGGGTTGCTGCGGGATGGCGGGGAGGGCGGTTGCGGGGGACGCTGCAAGTACGTCCATGTAAGCTCGGTCGCCGCATCCATGCGGCTCACGCCCCCGCAACCGGACCCACCCCGCCTTCGACAGTTTCCCGCTGCTGTTGGTGGGTGTCGACCTTGGTCGACACGATGACACGGCAACGACCGAAACCGACTTTTGTAGAGTCGAGCCATGCTCGACTGCTTTGCTCGACTGCGTTGCTTGAACACGCTGGACGCCAGCGCTGACAACAGCGAGGATGGAGGCTGGTTCTTCCGGCTGGCCCTGCATGGCGCAACGCATCCTTGAACCCGGCGAGATCGAGACGCTCGCCTCGCGCGATGTACCGCGCATCATCCTGCCCGATACGGCATCCCTGTTCACCGAACGCGCCGCACGCCTGCGCAGCCTGGCCGCGCGCAGTGCCATCGGCGGTTACCTGCAGCTGCTGGCAGCGTTGGCCGATGCACAGCAGGCCGTGCTGGAAGCGCTGGCGCCACAGCAACGTGAGGAGCTGCAGGCGCAGGCGCGCGCGCAGCAATCGAGCGCGGCGGTCGGTGCCGGCATGCCGTTGCGGCCAGCCAACACGCTCCGGCTTGATGGCCGCTGGCGCGACTGGTTGCGCACGCTGTGCCTGCACTGCGCCGATGAAGCCGGTCTGCCGGCGGAAACCCGGCAGGAGCTGCAGCGTGTCGCCGCCGCCGATGATGCGTGGCTCGATGCCCAGGCACATGCGGTGCTGGAGCGTGATGATGCGCCCTCGGTGGACGCGGTCGCTGCGCTGTTGGTGATGAACGCGTTGCAGGTGTATTGGGCCGTGCTCACGGCCAGCTTCCGCCCCACCGACCTGAAGCCGCTGGCCGATGCGCCGGGCCTGTGCCCGCTGTGCGGCACCCTGCCGGTGGCCAGCATGGTGCAGGCGCGCCCGCCCTATGCGTCCTACCGCTACCTGTCGTGTTCGCTGTGCGCCTGCCAGTGGCACTACGTGCGCGTGCAGTGCAGCCAGTGTGGTGCCGCCGGCAAGGACATCGCCTACCGCGCCCTGGCTGATGCCGACGGAGACACCGGTCAAGCCGTGCGCGAGAGCGCGGTGCGGGCCGAGACCTGCGACCACTGCCACAGCTACCGCAAGATCCTGTATCTGGAAAAGGACCCATCACTGGAACCGGTGGCCGATGACCTCGGCACGCTGGCGCTGGACCTGCTGCTGGGCGAGGAAGGCTATGCGCGTGCCAGCCAGAATCCACTGCTGTGGCAATCCGACGGCGAGTAGGGCGATGACACGCACGCCCCCGGTATCGGCCGCTGCCCTGCCCTCGCTGGACCGGCTGCTGCGCCTGCCGGCGTTGTCGGTGCTGATCGAGGGCCACGGCCGCAGCCGCATCACCCAACTGCTGCGTTCACACCTGCAGGCCCTGCGCGAGCGCATCGGCGCCGGGCAGCTCTCGGCCGAGGCACTGCAACAGGCCATTGAAGGCGCGGCGCTGGTCGCGGCGCTTGATGCCGCACTCGACGCCGATGCACGGCTGGACCTGCAGCCGATGTTCAATCTGACCGGCACCGTGCTGCATACCAACCTGGGCCGCGCCCTGCTGCCCGAAACCGCAGTGCAGGCGGTGACCCGCGCGATGACCACGCCGGTCGACCTTGAATTCGACATCACCCGTGGCCGCCGCGGCGACCGCGATGCACGGGTGCAGGCCCTGGTCTGCGAGCTGACCGGCGCCGAAGCGGCCACCGTGGTCAACAACAATGCGGCGGCGGTGTTGCTGCTGCTCAACAGCCTGGCCAACCGCCGCGACGTGGTGGTATCACGCGGCGAACTGGTGGAGATCGGTGGTGCGTTCCGTATTCCCGATGTGATGCGCAGCGCCGGTGCGCGGCTGCTGGAAGTGGGCACCACCAACCGTACCCATCCGGCCGACTTCACCAACGCCATCGGCACGCGTACCGCGCTGTTGATGGAGGTGCATGCCAGCAACTATGCCATCACCGGCTTCACCGCCAAGGTCGAGACTGCGAAACTGGCAGCCATCGCCCACCGGCATGGCCTGCCCATGGTGGTGGACCTGGGCAGCGGCAGCCTGTGCGACCTGGCCACGTTCAGCCTGCCGCACGAGCCCACCGTGCAGGAAGCGCTGGCGGCCGGTGCCGACCTGGTCTCGTTCAGTGGCGACAAGCTGCTGGGCGGGCCGCAGGCCGGCATCATCGCCGGACGCGCCGACCTGATCGCACGGATCAACCGCAATCCGCTCAAGCGGGCGCTGCGCATGGACAAGATGGGCCTGGCCGCGCTGGAGGCGGTGCTGGCCCTGTACCGCGAACCGGAACTGCTGGCGCAACGGCTGCCGACCCTGCGCACCCTGTCACGCACGCAGGACGATATCGATGTGCAGGCACAACGCCTTCTGCAACCGGTGCGTTCCGCGCTGGCGAACGACTACACCGTCGAACTTGCCCCCATGCACAGCCAGATCGGCAGCGGCGCGCAGCCGCAGGCGCAGTTGGCCAGCGCCGGGCTGCGCATCAGCAGCGCGCGTCGTGGCGGACTGGATCGCCTGGCCAAGCGTCTGCGTCAGCTGCCTCGCCCGGTGCTGGGGCATATCACTGATGACGCGTTGTGGCTGGACCTGCGCTGCCTGGAACCCGCCGACGAAGCGGACTTCCTCGCCCAGTGGAGCACCCTGCAGGCATGATCGTCGGTACCGCCGGACATATCGACCATGGCAAGACAAGCCTGGTGCGGGCATTGACCGGCATCGAGACCGATCGCCTGCAGGAAGAGCGCACGCGCGGCATCTCCATTGAACTGGGCTATGCCTATGTCCCGGTTGCAAACACGCTGGGCGCAGGCCCTGCGGTCACGCTGGGCTTCGTCGATGTGCCCGGCCACGAACGCTTCGTGCACACCATGGTGGCCGGTGCCACCGGCATCGATGCCGCACTGCTGGTGGTCGCCGCCGACGATGGGGTGATGCCACAGACCCGTGAGCATCTGGCGATCCTGCAGTTGCTGGGCGTCGATCGCGGCGCAGTGGCCCTGACCAAGATCGACCGTGTGGATGCGACGCGCATCGCCAGGGTCGAGATCGAGATCGCCGCACTGCTGGCCGGCACGCCGTTGCAGGACTGCCCGGTGTTCGCTTGCAACAGCATCGCAGCCGATGATGCGGGCACCACCGCACTGCGTGCCTGCCTGCATGCATGGGCCGCGGACGATGCCGGCGCGCACCAGGCCGAACGTCGCAGCGAGCTGTTCCGCATGCCGGTGGACCGTGTGTTCTCGCTGACCGGCCACGGTACGCTGGTGACCGGCGCGGTGCACGGCGGCGTCGCTGCGGTCGGTGCGCACCTGCAGCTGATGCCGGATGGAACCGAGGTGCGCGTGCGCAGCATCCACGCACAGAACCAGGCCAGCGAACAGGCACAGGCCGGGCAACGCTGCGCCCTGAACCTGGCCGCCATCGCCCGCGAAGACATCAACCGCGGCGACTGGATCGCCGACCCGCGTGCGCTGCAGGCCACTACCCGCGTCGATGTGCGCCTGCGGCTTTCCGCGCTGGCCGCACCACTGCGCGATTGGGCACCGCTGCATATCCATTGGGGCACGATGCACCGGCAGGCGCATGTGCTGTTGCTGGAAGATCATGACAGCAGCGACGGCCAGCGGGTGCAGCTGGTGTTCGATGCACCAGTCTGCGCGATGTGCGGCGACCGCTTCATCGCCCGCGACTCGGCTGCGACCCATACGCTGGGTGGCGGTATCGTGCTCGATCCCGATCCGCCGCAACGGCGCCGGCGCAGCCCCGCGCGACTGGCATGGCTGGCGGCGCTGGAGCAGATGGCGGGCGGCGCCGGCGTCGGCCCGCTACTGCATCAGGCGCCAACCGGCGTTGCGCTGGCAGCCCTGCAACGCTACTGCCGCCGCGCTTCCGAGCAGATCGAGCTGCCTGCGGACGCACGGCGCATCAGTACGCGCGAGGGCGTGGTGATCATCCTTGCCTCGCACTGGCAGGTGCTGCGTGAACAGGTGGTCACCTCGCTGCGCAGCTGGCATGATCGACGCCCCGACGAACCTGGCGTCGACAGCGGGCGGCTGCAGCGCAGCACCCTGCCCACGCTGGCGGGCGGCCTGTGGAACGCCCTGCTGCAGGACCTGCTCGACGACGGCACGCTGCAGCGCGCGGGTGCGTGGTGGCGCTTGCCTGGCCACGATCATGCGCCCCCCGAACGCGAACGCATCCTGCTCGAACGCGTGTTGCCGCAGCTGCATGCCGGTGGTTTCGATCCGCCCTGGGTGCGCACCCTGGCCGCCGATATCGGAGTTGCCGAGCACGACGTCCGCACCACCCTGCGCCGGGCCGCCGCACGCGGCGAGCTGTTCCAGGTGGTACCCGACCTGTTCTATGCACCGGCCCGCATCACCGAGCTGGCCGCCATCGTCGCGCAACTGTCGCAGGCTTCCGGCACAGTCGATGCGGCAGTGTTCCGCGATGCGATCGGCCTTGGCCGCAAGCGCAGCATCCAGATCTTGGAGTTCTTCAATCGCGTTGGCTACACTCGACGCGTCGGTGACCATCATCGGCCGCGCAGCGACCTGCAGTGGAACGCGCCCCCCGGTTGAGCGCACCGGTACCGCAATACCTTCGGAAGGCATGCGCATCCGGGCATGCGGCTGGGCTTCAAACCCAGTAGGGGACGTCAATCGTTCCCTGGTAGGTTCGACTCCTGCTGCCTTCCGCCAATCGTGTTTCCGCAGGAGATATCGGCATGGCCAGCCACGCGCAGTCCCCCGCCCCCTCACCGGCCGATGCCCCGCAACGATTGACGTCGCTGGCCCACGGCGGCGGCTGCGGCTGCAAGATCGCGCCGGGCGTACTGACCGAGCTGCTGCGGGGGACCCCGGCGTTGCCGGCACCGGTTGAACTGCTGGTTGGACGCGAGACCAGTGACGACGCCGCGGTGTACCGCCTGGATCAGCGCCAGGCAATCGTCGCCACCACCGATTTCTTCATGCCCATCGTCGACGACCCGTTCGACTTCGGCCGCATTGCCGCCACCAATGCCTTGTCGGACCTGTACGCAATGGGTGCGCGCCCGCTGTTCGCGCTGGCCATCGTCGGCATGCCGATCAACACCCTGCCGCAGGACACCATCCGCGGCATCCTTCAGGGCGGTGAACGTGCCTGTGCTGACGCCGGCATTGTCGTCGCCGGTGGCCACAGCATCGACTCGGTGGAACCGATCTACGGCCTGGCCGCGATCGGCATCCTCGACCCACAGCGGCTCAAGCGCAACGCCGATGCCCGTGCCGGCGACCTGCTGGTGCTGGGCAAGCCGTTGGGCGTGGGCGTGTACTCGTCGGCGCTGAAGAAGGAAATGCTGGATGCCGACGGTTACCGGCAGATGCTCGATTCAACCACCCGCCTGAACACCGTCGGTGTACCGCTGGCCGCACTGGATGGCGTGCACGCGATGACCGATGTCACCGGCTTCGGCCTGCTCGGTCATCTGCTGGAAGTGTGCCGCGCCAGCGGCATCACCGCCGAAGTGGACAGCGCGCAGATACCGCTGTTGCCGCAGGCGCTGGATCTGCTGCAGCGTGGCTGCGTGACCGGCGCCTCCCGCCGCAACTGGGCCTCGTATGGCGCCGACGTCCGCTTCGCCGCCGGATTTCCAGCACACTGGCAGCCGCTGCTGACCGACCCGCAGACCAGTGGCGGCCTGCTGGTGTCATGTGTACCGGAGGCGGTGGATGCTGTGTTGGCCTGCTTCCACGAGGCGGGGTTCAAGCAGGCGGCGGTGGTGGGCCGATTGGGCGAGGGAACGCCGGCCGTCAGCGTGCGTTGATGCGCTGAAACGAAGAGGGCGCCCGAAGGCGCCCCTGCTGCACCGATGGATGCAACGTCACTCGATGTTCTGCACCTGCTCGCGGATCTGGTCGATCAGCACCTTCAGCTCGACGGCGGCGTTGGACGTGCGGCTGTCCACCGACTTGGAGCCCAGCGTGTTGGCCTCACGGTTGAACTCCTGCAGCAGGAAGTCCAGGCGGCGGCCAACCGGCTCGCGCTGCTTGAGCACCCGGCGGATCTCGACGATGTGGCTGGACAGGCGGTCCAGCTCCTCGTCCACGTCCAGCTTCTGCAGCCACATCACCAGTTCCTGCTCGGCGCGGCCGGGATCGACCGGATGCGGCAGGTCGGCCAGGCGGGCGGCAAGTTTGGCGCGCTGGCCGTCGCGAATGGCTGGAATCAGCGTACGGACCTCGGCGGCGATGCGCTCGATGGCATCCACGCGCTCGGCAATCGCGGTGGCCAGCGTAGTGCCTTCACGCTCGCGGGCGGCGATGAAACCGTCCAGCACCTGGTCCAGCAGCGCCAATGCTTCAACCTGCAGGGCTGCGGCATCGGTGGCCTCGCCCTGGGTGACGCCCGGCAGCTGCAGCAGGTCGGTGAAGCTGACCTGCAGGTTGGGGAAATCGGAGGTCAGCCGGTGTGCCAGCTGGCCCAGCTGGCCCAGCAGCACCTCGTTGATCTGCAGGCTGGCGGCCGAATCCGGCGCGCGCAGGCGCATCACCAGATCCAGCTTGCCACGGCTCAGGCGCGCGGAAATGCGCTCGCGCAGCTGCGGTTCCAATGCGCGAAGTTCCTCGGGCAGGCGGGTGCCCACTTCCAGGAACCGGTGGTTGACCGAGCGCAGCTCGCAGCCCAGCGTGCCCCACGTGGTGGAACGCTCGCCGCCGGCATAGGCCGTCATGCTTCGAATCATGGATGTATCCGGTGCTTGCAAAGGGGGAATGGTACCCTAGCGGTCTCTTTTGAGCCCCTTTCCCCGCCCCGTGAAGGCCGCGGGGATGGCGGCGTACTCCCTTTCCCTACGGAACCTGCCCCATGTCCGATTTCCGCCCCAGTGGCCGTCAGCCCGATCAACTGCGCCCGGTCGTCATCCAGCGCGGTTTCACCCGCCACGCCGAAGGTTCGGTGCTGGTCTGCTTTGGTGAAACCCGCGTGTTGTGCACGGCCAGCATCGAGAACCGGGTGCCGGGCTTCCTGCGTGGCAAGGGCGAAGGCTGGGTGACCGCCGAGTATGGCATGCTGCCGCGCGCCACCCACACCCGCAGCGACCGCGAAGCCGCACGCGGCAAGCAGGGCGGCCGCACGCTGGAGATCCAGCGCCTGATCGGCCGCAGCCTGCGTGCCTGCGTGGACCGCAATGCACTGGGCGAACGCACCATCACCCTCGACTGCGACGTGCTGCAGGCCGACGGCGGCACCCGCACTGCTGCCATCACCGGCGCCTATGTGGCCTTGGTCGATGCAGTGAACGTGCTGATGAAGCGCGGTGACATCAAGCGCAACCCGATCCTCGGCGCGGTGGCGGCGGTGTCGGTCGGCGTCTATCGCGGCACCCCGGTGCTGGACCTGGATTACGCCGAAGACAGCGACTGCGACACCGACATGAACGTGGTGATGAACGACGGCGGCGGTTTCATCGAACTGCAGGGCACCGCCGAAGGCCATGCCTTCCGCCGTGACGAACTGGATGCGCTGCTGGGCCTGGCCGAAAAGGGCGTGACCGAGCTGCTGGCCGCGCAGCAGGCGGCGCTGTCGGCATGAACCGGCGCATTGCCCTGACCACCCTCGTGGTGGCCGATTACGACGAAGCCATCGCCTGGTACACCGGCAAGCTCGGCTTCCGGCTGCTGGAGGACATCGACCAGGGCAGCAAGCGCTGGGTCGTGGTCGGGCCGACCGATGGCAGCGCCGCCGCGCTGCTGCTGGCCCGCGCCAGCAACGACGAACAGCGCAGCCGCATCGGCAACCAGACCGGCGGCCGCGTCGGCTTCTTCCTCAACACCGACGACTTCCGCCGCGACCACGCGACGATGCTGGCCGCCGGTGTCGAATTCCTGGAAGAACCGCGCGAAGAACCCTACGCCACGGTGGCGGTATTCCGCGACCTGTACGGCAACACCTGGGACCTGTTGGAGCCCCGCTGATGAAGAAGCTTGTCCTGGCCAGCCACAACGCTGGCAAATTGGTGGAAATGCAGGAAATCCTCGCCGACCTGCCGCTGCAGATCACTTCGGCCGCCGAACTGGGCCTGGGCGATGTGGAAGAGACCGGCCTGACCTTCGTCGAGAACGCGCTGTTGAAGGCGCGCGCCGCCTGCGAAGCGACCGGCCTACCGGCGCTGGCCGATGATTCGGGGCTGATCGTCGATGCCCTCGGTGGTGCGCCGGGTCTGTACAGCGCGCGCTATGCGGGTCACCCGACCAACGCGGCGGCCAACAATGCCAAGCTGCTGGACGCGATGGCCGGCATCGCCGATGGCCAGCGCAGCGCCCGCTTCTATGCGGTGATCGTGCTGCTGCGGCACGCCACCGACCCGCAGCCGCTGATCTGCGAAGGCCGCTGGGAAGGGCAGATCATCCGCGAACTGCGCGGGAGCAACGGCTTCGGTTACAACCCGGTGTTCCTGGATACCGCCCACGGCCTGACCGCTGCGGAGATGGAACCGGCGTTGAAGAATGCCATCAGCCATCGTGCCATCGCCCTGCAGCAGCTCAAGCAGCAGCTCGCGGCCTGGCTCTGACACCCCACCCGATCAACACAGGGAAGCCGGCCCGCGGTCGGCACTACCGATGACTGCCATGCCGCACGACCACGACCACTGCAACCACCTGCCCGGCGAAACCTGCGACCACGACACCCCGCCACGTCTGGTGCCGCCGCCGCTGGCGCTGTACGTGCATCTGCCGTGGTGCGTGCGCAAATGCCCGTACTGCGATTTCAACTCGCACCAGGCCAAGGGCGAACTGCCCTTCGATGCCTACATCGATGCGCTCGTGCGCGACCTCGACCAGGACCTGCCGCTGGTCTGGGGCCGGGTGGTCAGCAGCGTGTTCTTCGGTGGCGGCACGCCCAGCCTGTTCCCGCCGGAAGCCATCGACCGCTTCCTGCAGCAGGCCAGCGCGCGTCTGCGCTTCGCGCCGAATGCAGAAATAACCCTGGAAACCAACCCGGGCACCGCCGAGCACGGCCGCTTCGACCGCTACCGTGCGGCCGGGGTCAACCGCCTCAGCTTCGGCATCCAGAGTTTCGATGATGCGATGCTCAAGCGCCTGGGCCGCATCCACGACAGTGGCGAGGCTGAGCGCGCGGTGAAGATGGCGCAGGACGCCGGCTACGACAATTTCAACATCGACCTGATGTACGCCCTGCCGGAGCAGACGCTGGCCGGTGCCGAGGCCGACCTGGAACGCGCGTTCGCGTTGCAGCCGGCCCACATCTCGCACTACCAGCTGACCCTGGAACCGAACACCGTGTTCTTCGCGCGGCCGCCGCATGGCATCCCCGATGAAGACAATGCGTGGGACATGCAGGAACACTGCCAGGCGCTGCTGGCGCAGGCTGGTTTCGGCCAGTACGAGGTGAGCGCCTATGCCCGCCCCGGCCGGCAGAGCGCGCACAACCTGAATTACTGGCGTTTCGGTGACTACCTCGGCATTGGCGCCGGCGCACACGGCAAGATCAGTTCCGGCGCCGAGGAGCACGTGCTGCGGCGCTGGAAGCACAAACACCCGCAGACGTTCATGGATACCGCAGGCACGACCGCATCGTTTGGCGGCGACGAGGTGATCGCCGCTGATCGCCTGCCGTTCGAGTACATGCTCAACCTGCTGCGCCTGCACGAAGGTTTTGGCCTGCGCGACTTCGAATCGCGGACCGGCTTGGCCCGCAGCGTGCTGGACGTTCCATTGGCCGAAGCGGTGCAGCGCGGATGGCTGGTGGTGGCGGACGGGCACGTGCAGCCAACCGAGCTCGGCCGGCGCTTCACCAACGATGTGGTCAGCCTGTTCCTGGAAGATTGATCTGCCTGCCGCGTGGCCATGGAAGGCCGCGCTGAATGAATCTGCCGCTAAAGTAGCGCCGTCACCGGCCGACACGGTAGATTCCAAGTTCGATACGCGGGAATCCGGACCCCCTCGCCGATGTCTGCTGTCTTCTCTCTTTCCAGTGCCGACACTGCCCGCCTGGCCGCGGCCGACCTGCCGCCGCGTGTACGCGAGCTGCTGGGCGCGTTGATCGGCCTGTGCCACCAAGCCCTGACGGCACCGCTGATCCTCACCGTGGAGGCGCTGGAGCAGACCCTGCTGCATGACGCCGACCATGCCCGCAACCCGCAACAGCAGGCTGACCTGCTGGCACAGCGCGGGCAGCTGCATGCGTTCGCCGGCCACTTCAGCGACCGCATGCTCGATGCGCTGGCCGATGCGCTTGCGCGGTTGCGCGAACCGATCACCCCGATCGTGGCTGCCGTCACCCCTCCGCCGTTGCCCGGCATGCTGGGGTTGACCCTGGTGGCCGAGCATGAGGTCGACCGCGACCTGCTGCTGACCGAAATGGTGCGCCGGGAAACGCTGCGTTCGGCCAACGCCTTGAACCTGCTCGGCCAGCGTCTGGGTGTTGTTGCCGGCACACCGGCTTTTGAAGCCGATACCCTGCCGCTGGCACCGCAGGCCCTGTGCGCGATGGTGCGCAAGCTGGCCGAACAGGATGCGCTCGGCGCCGACGTCCAGATGGCGCTGTACCGCAGTTTCGAGCGGCAGGTACTGGAACGGCTGGGCGATGTGCTCGACCGCGCCAATGCGCTGCTGGCGCAGCACGGCATCCTGCCAGGCCTGGTCTATACCCCGTACCTGGCACGTTCTTCGAGCACCCGCCGGATCATCACCCAGTCGGTCGGCAGCGGCCGCAGCGGACGCCCGTCACCGCGCGCGCCCACGCCGATGACCGGCTGGGGTAGCTCGGCACCGGCCGGCTCTTGGTCGACATTGATGCAGGACGCTCTCGCCGATGCGACAGCGTCCGGCTCGTCGGTCGGACGGACTGTGCCGGCCAGCAGCATGCTGCACGAGATGCTGCAACGGGCGCGGCAAGCTCCACAGCCCGCGGCTGAAACGGCAGCCCTGCCCAGCGCGGCAGTTGATGCCGTGCTGGCGCGCCTGCAGGGCCAGGCCAGCGCCGCCAGCGCCATGACCGATCTGCAGGCCGCCGTGGTCGCGCAGCTGCGCAGCGAACATGGCGCCCAGGCCAGCCTCGGCAGCCACGACCGCGACAACCTTGATCTGCTGCGCCTGCTGCTGCAGCAGGTTCAGCAGCAGCAACGGCCGGACCCGGTGCCGGCCGCGCTGCTCGCGCGCCTGCAGGTGCCACTGGCGCGCGCAGCGATGGCCGATCCCGGGTTCTTCGTACGCGACGAACACCCGGCACGCGAACTGCTCAACCATGTCGCTGAAGCCGGCGCCAGCTGGCTCGGCGATGACGATGTCGATCCGCAGCTGCTGCAGCGGCTGGCGCAGAGCGTGCAGGGCCTGCTGGGCCAGGATGCACGCACGCCCGAGGCCTTTGCCGCCGCCAACGAAGAGATACAGCAGCACCAGCGTGCCGCCGCGCACCGCGCCGAACTGGCCGAGCGCCGTCACGTGGAAGCCGCGCGCGGCAAGGAACGGCTGGAACTTGCGCGACGCCAGGCCAATGCGCAGATCGACCAGTGCTGCGACACGCAGGAACCGCCTCGCTTCGTGCAGACACTGCTGCGCCAGGCCTGGGCGGACGCATTGACCTTGACCCGCCTGCGCCACGGCGAAGATTCGCCGCAGTGGCAGCAGCGCCTGCAGCAGACCGAACGCATCGCTGCGATCACTGCCGAGGCCGCCAGCGGCGATGGCGCCACGGACGCCCCGTTGGCCGCCGAGGTTGAATCGGCCCTGCTGCAGGTCGGCTACCACGCAGAAGAGGCGGCCGCCGTCGCGCGTCGCCTGTCCACGCCAGGTGGCGAAGACGAAAGCACCTCGCGCACCGAACTCAGTGCACGCCTCAAGGCGCATGCACGACTGGGCGAGCACGCAGGCGCACAGGCCCTGGCAAACGACGCCACCCCTCGCAGCGAAGCCGAAGAGGCCTGCTACCAGCAGTTGTGCGCGCTGCCCTTCGGCAGCTGGTTCGATATCGACGATGGCGAAGGCACACTGCGCCGCCAGCGCCTGTCCTGGTACAGCCTGTTGACCTGCCACGTGCTGTTCGTCAACGCGCGGGGGCAGAAGATCAGCGAAACCACGCTGGACGCCCTCGCCCGGCAGATGGATGCCGGACGCGCGCAACTGGTCACCGAAGACAAGGGCCGGCTGGTCGATCGCGCTTGGCAGGCGAGCCTGGGCGCACTGCGCACGCTCGCCGGACATCGCCCGCAGGAGCCCAATGCATGAGTACCCAGCCCCCCGTGGATACCCGCCGCGCACCGCGTCGGCAGGTCTCCGATCTGATACCGGTGACCGACCAGATGCGCGATAGCGTGGTCGGCCGACTTGGCAATGTGTCCGAGACCGGCATGCTGATGCTGGCCAGCGCCACGCTGCGCGACGATGCGCTCTATCAGTTGCGCTTCCCGTTGCCGTTGGCCGATGGCCGCAGCGAGCTGATCGACGTCGGCGTACACCTGCTGTGGAGCGAACCGGCGCATGCGCCCGGCCAGAGCTGGGCAGGCTTCCGCTTCCTGACCCTGTCACGCGAGCATCGGCAGCAACTGCGCCAGTGGATCGGCGAAGACAACGATGAGGCACCGGTTTCGACGGGCTGAGTGCCGGTTCCGGCACAGCGGATTGCGTCAGTATCCGGCAGAATCTAAGGCCGTTTTCCGTGTCGAGCCACCGCAATGATCCAGCAAGACCCCGGCGCCCTGTATCCCGACCACCTGGCCGTGCTGTGCCGACGCGCCGAGCAGGCGCTGGCACGCGGCGGCTTCGACCACCTGGTGGTGCCCAGCGGCACCCTGCACTACCAGTTCTTCGACGACCGTGATTACCCGTATGCGGTCAACCCGCAGTTCAAGGCCTGGCTGCCGCTGACCCGCGTACCCAACAGCTGGATCGTGTTCACCCCGGGCAAGCGTCCGGCGGTGATCTTCCACCAGCCGTTCGACTACTGGCATGTGGTACCGGACGCCCCGAGCGGCTGGTGGGTCGAGCACTTCGACATCCACATCATCCGCACGCCCGAAGAAGCGCTGGCGCTGCTGCCGTCCGATCCGGCGCGCTGCGCGATCCTGGGTGAACCGCAGAGCGCGCTGGGCGCCTATGTGCCCAACAACCCGGCGCCGGTGGTGAACTATCTGGAATGGCATCGCGGCAGCAAGACGCCGTATGAAATCGCACTGATGCGCCAGGCGCAGGTGCTGGGCGTGCGCGGCCATCGCGCGGCCGAAGCGGCGTTCCGCAACGGCGCCGACGAGTTCAGCATCCACATGGCCTATTGCCAGGCCGTGGGCCAGGACGCCACGGAACTGCCGTACGGCAACATCGTGGCCCTGAACGAGCACGCCGCCGTGCTGCATTACACCGAACTGGGCCGCAAGGCACCGCAGCCGCTGCGCAGCTTCCTGATCGACGCCGGCGCCAGCGCATACGGTTATGCCAGCGACATCACCCGCACCTACGCCGCCGCCGGCCATGACGAGTTCGCGGCGATGATCGAAGCCGTCGATGCCGCACAGCAACAGATGTGCGCAGCGGTGCGCCCGGGCTTCGATTACAAGCAGTTGCATGTTGATGCGCATCTGTCGCTGATGGGCGTGCTGAAGGACTTCGGCGTGATCAAGGTGTCGCCGCAGACCGCGCTGGAAACCGGCGTCAGCGCCGCATTCTTCCCGCACGGTATCGGTCACCTGATCGGCCTGCAGGTGCACGACGTGGCCGGTTTCGCCGCCAGCGACGAAGGCGGCCGCATCGAGCGCCCGGCGGGCCACCCGTACCTGCGCCTGACCCGCGTACTGGAACCGGGCATGGTGGTGACGATCGAGCCGGGCCTGTACTTCATCGACATGCTGTTGAACGAAGTGAAAGCTGCCGGCCATGGCGATGCGATCAACTGGGATCGTGTGGACTTCTTCCGCCCGTATGGCGGCATCCGCATCGAAGACGAAGTGCTGTGCACTGATGGCGAGGCGGACAATCTGACGCGGCCGGTGTTTGCGGCGGCGAACGGCTGAGCCCCTCGTGGTTGGTCGCTTGGAGCAAAAGCCGCGCTTGGCGGGACGGGTTGGATTCGCGGGGGACGCCGTGAATCCATCCCTGGAGGCTTGGCCGCCGCATCCATGCGGCGGACACCCCCGCAAACC